>ONVN01000170.1 GCA_900321295.1 uncultured Eubacteriales bacterium | reverse complement strand
CTTTTACCTCATGTCGCTCATTGTTTCCTGATCCATGGTTCTTTTCCAGGCATCCCGTCTTTCCGGCGGGATGCCTTTTTTCATGAACAGAAAAAGCGCCTCCCGGAAGGAGGCGCTGGAGGCAGAAGCGATTCAGACCCGCTTCTGCCGGACCGGAGACCGGTTTACTTGGCGGCTGCATCCTGTGCGGCGGCTGCGCCGGCGCGGCGGCCCATGGTGGAATAGATGCCCAGGGAGGCTGCCAGGATGTAGTTCTCGTTGTAATAGTAACGGTTGCTCATTTCACCGGCTGCATAGAGGCCGGGAATGACCGTACCATCCTGACGGGTCACACGGCCGTCCTCAGTCGTGGTGACGCCGCCGGCCGAGCCGAAGGTGGTCGGGAAGACCTTGACGGCATAGAACGGAGCCTTTTCAATCGGTGCGAGGAAGGCAGCGGGTTTGCCGAACTCGGTGTCTTCGCCGGCTGCAACCGCAGCGCCGTACTTTTCAAAGGCAGCCTTCAGATTCGCCGTGTACACATGCATGTTCAGGGCAAGCTCTTCCACCGTTTCACCCTTGGCCACGATGCCGGCTTCTGCACCGGCTTCCAGAGCGGGCAGAACGGCTTCGTTCGCGGAATCAAAGATGTACCAGAAAGGAGCATTGCCGTCCTGGATCATATCGGATGCCGTATAGTCCATGACGTCCCAGCCGGCAGAGGCTGCTTCGTTGGCGAAGCGGTCGCCGTTGGCATTCACGCCCAGCTGGGCATAGATGGACAGGGCACTGGTGTCGGCCACACCGGCAAGCGCGGGATCAAAGGTGGTTCCGAACAGCGGGGTGGCGAAGACATCAAAGGTGCCGGCACCGACTTCAAGGGCCATCAGGAAACCGTCGCCGGTATGGCTGACAGCACTGGTAGGCACCAGGCCTGCGCGGTGCAGTTTCGGGCTGTACTTGGCGACCAGTTCTTCGTTCTGGGAAATACCGCCGGTGGTCAGAATCACCGACTTGGCATGATAGGTGATCACTTTGTCCGCGGTCTCTGCCACAGCACCGACGACGGCACCGGCATCATCCGTGACGAGGGCTGTGCCCCTGCACTCCAGAACCAGCGGGATCTCTCTGGCTGCAGCAGCCGCGACCAGCATGTTGATCAGGCCGGCACCGCCGCCGTTGGCCAGGGCCATGGGATAGGTGACAGAACCTGCATAGGGCTCTGCGCTGAACTCAATGCCGTTGGCAACGAGCCAGTCCACGGTAGCGCCGGTATCGGCGAGCACGCCCTGCAGACGGTCATAGTCCGGATATCCGCTGTCCACACCGCTCACAGACATATGGGCTTTCCAGTATTCCGTAACGGCTTCGAGGCTGTCGCTTTCCAGACGGCAGTTCTTGTACAGGTCTGAGTTCACGCAGACCAGAATGCCGCCGGCCACATTGGTCGTGCCGCCGGGGATCGGCATCTTGTCGATGATCACAACATTGGCACCGTTCTCCTTGGCCGAGAGCGCAGCCGACAGACCTGCAATGCCGGCACCGATGACCAGCACGTCCACAGTTTCTTCTGCGGCTTCTTTTTCGGTCTCCACAGCCGGCGCTGCAGCGGTCTTGTAGGCAGCAGCATCCAGGCCGGCAGCCGTCAGGGCAGCTTCAACCGCCTCAAGAATACCGTTGGAGGTCAGGGTTGCACCGCTCGCGGTATCCACAGCCAGACTGTTGTTTTCAACAATCGCGCCGGGTACGGTGGAAACGGCCAGATTGCTCATGCCGGTTCCGTCTTCGCTGTCGACGTCCTTGGTGACTTCCACGGCGGTGATCACGCCCTGGTCGTCCACCGTCACAGCAACTTCGATGGAGCCCTCGCCCGCTTTGCCGTTTCCGACACCTGTGAAGGTTCCTGCCTCAGCAAAAGCGGGAAGAATGTCCATGGTGGCAAGCATGCAGAGAACAAGAAGCATGGAAATCAGTTTTCTCATTTGTTGTCCCTCCCATAAGTTTGATTGGGGTTCTGCAGGATGATTATACTTCCGCAGAAAAGCTTTCACAAGAGACAGGGTCCGGTGTCCGTACAAAAAAGAAGCACCCCTCGGAGTGCTTCAGATCAGCAGAAGAACGCCCTGGGCCAGTGCGACCGCAACGCAGGCCACAATGGCAACCGTCAGCAGATCCCTGCCCTTCCAGGCGGCGGCAACGGCTGCAAGGAACCCGGCGGCCGCTGTGATCAGGCCGTCCGGAACACCAGCCGTATAGCCCGTGGAATAAAAGATATCGGGAATGGTCATGGCGGAGAGCACCGCATAGGGCACATACTTGAGGAAAGACCGGACAAATCGGTTCCGGATCTGCCGGCGCATCAGCGTCAGCGGAAGCATGCGGATCAGATAGGTCACCAGAGCCATGACCAGAAGATACGGGAGATAGGTCTGCCAGGTCATGCGTCCTTCCCCTCCTCTTCATCCGGCACGGGAAACAGGACCGCACCGACCGTACTTGCCGCCACCGCGCACAGAATGATGGCATATCCGCTCGGGATATTCCTCAGGCCCGGTGTGTACTTCAGAACCACGCTGATCAGGGCTGCCAGAGTCACAACAACACGCACGGGTTTCTGCTTTCTTGCCGGCGGGAGAATAACCGCCAGGAACATGCCGTAGATGGCAATCCCCAGCGCCGTGCGGAAAAACGGCGGAAGCAGGGTGCCGGCTACTGCACCGAGAATCGTGCCCAGCGACCAGCCGATCCACGGAATGATCATCAGGCCGTACAGATAGCCTTTCCCCAGCCTGCCTTCCTGGCTTGCGGATACAGCAAAGATCTCATCCGTATTGCAGAAGGAGAAGATCATGCGCTGCAGCGTCTGCATGCTTTCATCCATTTTCTGGGAAAGCGACAGACTCATCAGGGCATAGCGCAGGTTGATCGTCAGCTGGGTCAGGGCCATTTCCATCAGCGAGGACCCGGCGGCCATCAGGGAAATCCCGGCCAGCTGACCTGCGCTGGTGACGTTCGTCATGGAAATCAGCAGTGCCTGCAGGGGCTGCAGCCCCAGGGCAACCGCCTGGATGCCAAAGGCGAAGGCAACCGACAGATATCCCAGACCGATGGGAATACCATGACGGAGACCGTCCCGGAAACTCAGCTTCATGAGATTTCTGCTCCTTGCTCTGTTTTTTCCTCAAGTTCCTTTTGCAGGTTCTTTTTCGCGCTGGAAAGCATCAGCTTGATGCGGTTAAGCTGGTTGACCTCGCTTGCGCCGGGGTCAAAGTCCACCGCAACGACATTGGACTGGGGATACATGGCTTTCAGCTGCTTGATGACGCCTTTGCCGACCACATGGTTGGGCAGGCAGGCAAAGGGCTGAATGCAGACAATATTCGGATATCCGCTGTGAATCAGCTCGGCCATTTCTCCCGCCAGGAACCAGCCTTCCCCGTACTGATTGCCAATGGACAGGAGCGGTTTGGCCAGACTGGCAATCTCCTGTATACTCATGGACGGCTCGAAATGACGGGATGCCTTCAGGGCCTCTGTGGCGGGTTTCCGGAACAGGGTCAGCGCCTTGACACCGTGGTTGGCCATCCAGGCGTAGCCCCAGGGTTTCCCGAGGTATTCATGCTTGTAATCCTGGTTGTAGGTGGAGTAGTTGAAGAAATCCAGAAGGTCGGGGACATTGACCTCCGCCCCTTCCTTTTCCAGAACTTCCACCAGATGATTGTTGGCCATGGGCATGTACTTGACGAGGATTTCCCCGACAATGCCGACCCGCGGCTTGCGCACGGTCTCATCGATCGGCAGCGCGTCAAAGTCGGCCACCAGGTCCCTGCAGATGTCCCTGTAGCCTCTCCGCCCGTACGGCCTGATCGATGTCAGGTCCTCAATACAGATACGGCTCCATTTTTTTGCCATGGCATTCGCCGAGCCCGGCTCCAGCTCATAGGGACGCATGCGGTAGAGGCAGCGCTGGATCAGGTCGCCCAGAAGCACAGCCTTGATCAGGGCCATGAGTGTGGCCGGGGTCACATGGAAGCCCGGATTCTTCTCCATACCGGTAAAATTGGCGGAAATCACCGGGATCTGTTCCATACCGGCTTTTTTCAGGGCACGCCGGATAAAGCTGACATAGTTGCTGGCACGGCAGCAGCCACCCGTCTGGCTCATGATCAGGGCCAGGTGATTCACATCATACTTTCCGGAGAGCACCGCATCCATCATCTGTCCCACCACAATGATCGAGGGATAACAGGCGTCGTTGTTGACAAAGCGCAGGCCCATATCCACCGCAGAACGCGTATCGTTCTCCAGCATCACCAGCCGGTACCCTGCCTTACGGAAAATCGCCTCCACCAGATCAAAATGAATCGGGCTCATGCGCGGGCAGAGGATGGTATACCCCTCTTCCTGCATTTCCTTTGTGTACACGACACGCTCATAGGTTCCGGCATCTTCCCGGACGGCATGGATGCCCCGGTCCCTGCGCATGTTCATGGCGGCCAGCAGGGAACGCACACGGATCCGTGCTGCGCCAAGGTTGTTCACTTCGTCAATCTTCAGAATGGTATAGAGCTTTCCTGCGCTCTCCATGATATCGCTGACCTGGTCCGCCGTCACCGCGTCCAGACCGCAGCCGAAGGAGTTCAGCTGCACCAGTTCCAGGTCTTCCCGGGTGCACACGAACTGCGCCGCCGTATAAAGTCTGGAATGATAGACCCACTGGTCGGTCACGCGCAGCGGCCGGACAGGCGTAAAGTCTTCGGGAATGCTGTCCTCGGTGAGCACCGCCAGCCCGTAGGAAGCAATCAGGTCCGGAATTCCGTGATGAATTTCCGGGTCCACATGGTAGGGTCTGCCGGCCAGTACAATGCCGCGCCGGCCGTTGTCCTCCATCCACTTCAGAACTCTCCTGCCCTCTTCACGGATATCGTGCTTGGCCTTTCCTTCCTCTTCCCAGGCCAGATGCACCGCCCTGCGGACTTCTGCCTCGGGAATGCCCCATTCCTTCATGCACAGACGGACCAGGCGGTCGCCTGCTGTCTTTTCATTCGTGAAGGCAATGAACGGACGTACATAATGGATCTGCTTTTCGCGGATGTCATCCACGTTGTTCTTCAGGTTTTCCGGATAGGCGCAGACAATCGGGCAGTTGAAATGATTGGCGGCTCCCTTGACCTCCTGATGCTCATAGAACACACAGGGATGCACAATGGTCTGAATCCCGTGGTTGATCAGCCACTGCACATGACCATGGGCCAGCTTGGCCGGATAACACTCGCTCTCGCTGGGAATCGATTCCATGCCCAGGGTATAAATCGCCCGGGAGGAGACCGGCGAAACCACCACACGAAAACCGAGGGAGGTAAAGAAGGTGAACCAGAAAGGATAGTTTTCCCAGATGTTCAGAACCCTCGGAATCCCGATGGTTCCCCTTGGTGCTTCCTCTTCCTTCAGCGGTTTATACCGGAAGATGCGCCGGAGCTTGTAGGCAGACAGGTTGGGGCCTTTCTTCCCCTCATCCGTCTTCCCCAGTCCCCGCTCACAGCGGTTGCCGGTGATATGTTCCCGTCCGCCCGGGAACCGGGTGATGGTGAGCATGCAGTGATTTACGCATCCCTGACAGTGGGAGGTCTCGGACTCCCACCGGAGGCCGGCAATCTCCTCAAGGCTCAGCATGCTGGTCTTTCCGTCCCTGCACCGGTCTTTTGCAATCAGGGCCGCACCAAAGGCGCCCATGATGCCCGCAATGTCCGGACGGATGACATCGATATCGGCGATTTTCTCAAAGGCGCGCAGAACCGCCTCGTTGTTGAAGGTGCCGCCCTGCACGACCACATGGGTTCCCAGCTGCGAAACATCCGCCAGCTTGATCACCTTGAAGAGAGCATTGCGGATCACCGAATAGGCAAGACCTGCGGAAATGTCCTGAACCGTTGCGCCTTCCTTCTGCGCCTGTTTGACGTTGGAGTTCATAAAGACCGTGCACCGGGTGCCCAGGTCAATCGGATGCGCGGCAAACAGCGCCTCCTGTGCGAATGTCCGGGCGGTGAACCCGAGAGAAACGGCAAAGTTCTCCAGGAAGGAGCCGCAGCCCGAGGAGCACGCTTCATTGAGCATGACGGAATCCACGGAGCCGTTGCGCAGGCGGATGCACTTCATGTCCTGGCCGCCGATGTCCAGCACGCAGTCCACATCCGGATCAAAGAAAGCCGCAGCCGTTGCGTGAGCAATGGTTTCCACTTCGCCCTCATCCAGGCAGAAAGCGGACTTCATAAGGTTTTCGCCGTACCCGGTGGAGCAGGCATGCGCGATCCGGGCGGTGGCAGGGAGCCGCTTCCGCAGCTCCTCCAGGGCTGTCATGGCGGTCACCAGCGGGGAGCCCTGGTTGCCGGCGTAGGATTCCCAGAGGAGTTCCCCACGGCTGCCGATGAGCGCCAGCTTGGTAGTGGTGGAGCCTGCGTCAATTCCGAGATAACAGTCTCCGCTGTAGGTTTCCAGTTCTTCGCGGCGGACTTTCGCAATGTTGTGCCGCGACATAAAATCATCATATTCTTCTTCCGTGGCAAACAGAGGATCCATGCGCTTGAGCTCATAGGTCATCTGTACGCCGCGGCGGAGCCGCTCCAGCAGGGCATCCAGTTCCTGTCCCCTCGTGTCCTCGCAGGCCAGGGCTGCCCCGATGGCTGCAAACAGATGGGAGTTTTCCGGTACAACGCTGGTGGTTTCCGTCAGGTGCAGGGTCCGGACAAATGCCTCCCGCAGCTGCGGAAGGAAGTGCAGCGGGCCGCCCAGGAACGCAACCGTCCCCCGGATCGGCTTTCCGCACGCGAGGCCTGAAATGGTCTGGTTGACCACCGCCTGGAAAATGGAAGCGGCCAGGTCAGCCCTCGTCGCACCTTCATTGATCAGCGGCTGAATGTCACTCTTGGCAAACACGCCGCATCTCGCGGCGATCGGATAGATTTCCTGATAGTCTCCCGCGGCTTCGTTGAGCCCCATCGCATCGGTCTGCATCAGTGCCGCCATCTGGTCGATGAAGGCACCGGTGCCCCCGGCGCATACACCGTTCATGCGTTCTTCCAGCCCGCCGCGGAAATAGATGATTTTTGCATCCTCTCCGCCCAGTTCAATGGCAACATCCGTCTGCGGCGCTTCTTTTTCGATCGCAGCCGCCACGGCCACCACTTCCTGGATAAACGGCAGGCCAAGCGCTTTGCACAGATTCATGGCACCGCTTCCGGTCATGGCCGGAAGCAGCCTGCAGTTTCCCACCTGATCCCTTGCCTGCTGAAGCAGCCGGGCCAGTGTTTCCTGCGTATGGGCACAGTGCCGCTCATACGCACCGAAGACCACCTTTCCCTCTTCGTCCAGCAGAACCAGTTTCACTGTGGTTGAGCCGACATCCATGCCGGCACGGAATCCTTTCATTTCTTCACCTGTATTCTGTCATGGGCAGTTTCCCTGCCCTTCTTACTCCGTTCTCTGCCACACGCGCATTTCCCCTTCGCCGCGGTTGCCCCAGGCAAAATAGGGAACCATCGTGACGCGTGTATCTTCTTCCGGCTGTTTCTTCCACGGCGTGTACAGGGCCGCTGTCTCTTCCTGGGCCAGCTTTTTCCCGCGGACCTGAAGAACCGGCAGCTCGATCCCGCCGATCGTCTGCTTTTCCACCCGGGCATCCAGACTGTCCGGCGTGATTTTCAGCATATGGAGATAATGGCCATTGTCTTTTTCTTCGGTGCACATCACAAAGGGACCGTACTGTACCGCTGCCTTACCGGCATCCTCGCGGACACGCCAGTCTGCCTCCAGGCAGACCGCGCTGAAGGGAAGCTCCAGGTCAAGGCTGTCTCCGGCCTTCCACTCGCCGCTGAAAACCACATAGCCGTCCCGGACGGTTCCACTGCCCTTTGTGGATTTCCAGGAGGGGTCTGCACACCAGCCGGGCAGGCGTACGCAGATATCACCCTGCGCACCGTCGGACTCGATATCGATATGGACCCTGCCCTGCATCCAGCCGTCCCGCACATGCAGGCACAGCGGCTTTCCGCCAAGCATGGTTTCCGCATCCGATGCCATGTAGAGATGGACATAGACCGCTTCCCCGTTCGCGGTAAAGGCATACTGCGGGAGCGAGGAAAGAAGGCGTGCCACGTTGGGCGGGCAGCAGGCGCAGCCAAACCACTTCTGGCGCACATGCTTGACATGATTCAGGCGCTTGTCCGTTCTGCAGGCCTCGGGATCCACTTCCAGCGGATTGACATAGAAGAAGCTCTGGCCGTCCATGGCCATGCCGGCGAGCACGGTATTGATCAGTGCTCTTTCCATGACGTCGGCATATTCGCTTCTGGGATGCATCTGCAGCATGCGTCTGGCAAAGAACACCAGGCCGACCGCTGCACAGGTCTCCGAATACGCGGTATCGTTCGGAAGATCGAACCGTCTGGAGAAGGCCTCCCCGACATGTGTTCCGCCGACACCGCCGGTAATGTACATCTTGTCTCTCGTCGTTGACTTCCAGAGTTCCTCACAGGCGCGGGCCATCTCTTCGTCGCCGTCAAGACGCGCCAGGTCCGCCATACCGCTGTAGAGGTACATGGCACGGACGGCATGGCCGACCGCTTCACGCTGCTGACGCACCGGTTCATGGGCCTGGTAATAGGCAAACAGCTTTGCCGCATCCTCTTCCGGCAGCGGCTTTTCTTCTTTTTCTGCGCGTTCCAGATTGACTTCCTTCAGGAAGACGTGCGGCTTCTGTCCTCTCTGGTCCAGGAAATAGCGGCACTGCTTCAGGAAGCGTTCCTCTCCGGTTTCCTCATACAGACGGAGCAGGGCCATCTCTGCGATTTCATGCCCCGGATATCCCGGTTTCTTTCCTTCTTCCAGCCCGATATGCTCTGCCACACAGTCCGCAAAGCGTTCGGCCGTCTCCAGCAGATTGGTTTTTCCGGTTGCCTGATGCCAGGCAACGGCTGCCTCGGTCAGATGGCCCAGGCAGTACAGTTCATGATGATCCTTCAGGTTGGAGAAGGCACCCTTCCGGTTTTTCAGAATGTAAAAGGTATCCAGATACCCGTCCGGGTCCTGTGCGCTGCAGACCAGCTCCGCCATTTCCGAGGCGGTCTTTTCCAGTTCCGCATCCGGATGCTGCATCAGGGAATAGGACACAGCCTCCAGCCATTTGTACATGTCCGAATCCTGGAAGACAAATCCGTAGAATGTGTCCTGGTCCGGGTCCTCCCCATCCCTGGGGAGCGTTTCAAAGGTTCCCTTCCATACCTCATAGGTCCAGGGTTCCCCTGCCCGCCGTCTTGCCTGCAGCCGGGCGGCTGCGCGGAAGTTATGCACACACCAGCTCGGGGCCGCACCCGGAATGCGGTCATTGAGGGCTTCCCACTGATACGGAATCATACGGGTTCTGACAAGCTCCATCTCATGCTTCCAGAACGCATCGGTTACACGGACCTGTCTCAGACCAAGGGGTGTCGTATACGTTTTCATGCTGTCTCCTCCATATCGTGGCCCAGCCGTTTCCGGCCTTTTTCCAGCCAGGGACCTTTCAGATAATAAATGATAAACAGAATGGATGTCAGAATCCAGGTGATCGGATAACTGTAGAGCACGATGTCCAGCGTATGATAGATCGGCAGGACCACAAGGATCCAGGCTACACGCAGCACGCAGACACCGAAGAGTGTAATGAGGGCCGGCGCCAGGGCCGCACCGGCACCGCGCACCGTACCCGACAGGATTTCCACACAGATATAGGTTTCATAGAAGGGAACCAGCAGATGCAGAATATGCATGCCCTGTTCAATCACGGCCTCATCGGTGGTAAACAGCCGGTAAAGATGCTCCCCGAAGAACCACAGGAACAGCATGAGGATGCCGGAGCCCACCGCCGCCTGCAGGAGGCTTACCCGGACGCCCTTGCGCATGCGCTCATAGCGTCCCGCGCCGAAATTCTGGGCCGCAAAGGTCGTGGCCGCCACGCCAAAGGCGTTGATCGTCATCCAGAACAGACCATCCAGCTTGCCGTAGGCGGTCCATCCTGCCAGCACATCCGTATCAAACCCGTTGATGGAAGCCTGGATCAGCACATTGCTGATGGAATACATCACCGACTGCAGGCCGGTCGGGAGACCGATGCGGATAATGCGCACCAGCATGTTCCGGTGCAGGCGGATTTTCGCCGGGTTCAGGTGATAGCTTGTATGGGAACGCATGAGGGTAATCAGAACCAGAACCCCCGCAACGGTCTGGGAGAGAATGGTTGCCCATGCCGCCCCCTGCACACCCATATCCATGCCGATGACCGTGATGACGTCCAGCACAATGTTCGTCATGCAGGCAGCCATCAGAAAGAAGAGCGGACGCCGGGAATCCCCGATTGCCCGCAGAATTCCCGATCCCATATTGTATAGCATCTGCGGGATCATCCCCAGGAAATAAATCCGGAGATAGGCTGTGGCATGCGGAAGGACCGAGGGCGGCGTCTGCATCCAGGCAAGCATCACCGGCGACAGAAGCAGGCCCAGGACCGTCAGTCCTCCGCCGAACAGCAGGGCAACGCCTGCCGCCGTATGCACGGCCCGGCTGACATCCATATCCCTGCGCGCTCCGTAATACTGGGAAATAATGACCGTTGCACCGGATGAAATGCCCACAAAGAAGCCGACGAGCAGATTGATGAGACTGCCTGTGGCTCCGCCGACCGCGGCCAGGGCTTCCTTGCCAACGGCCTTTCCGACAATCATCGCGTCAACGGTATTGTAAAGCTGTTGAAAAAAAGTACCAAGGAGGATCGGAAAAAAGAACATCAGCAGCTGTTTCCAGATCACACCCTCTGTCATTGCGGTGGCTTTCGCTTTTCGGTCCTGCATGGTTGCGTCCTCCGGCCTTCGTAAAACAGATACGCACGGTAATATAGCGCGATCCCTGCACTTTGACAAGTGTCACTCTTCCCGCTTTGTTCCAGGGTGATGCATTCGCACAAAAAGAACGTCCCGCTGTGAAAAGCAGGACGAACAGGGTCAGGAACCGAGGTACGCCTTTCGCACCGCATCATCGTGCAGCAGGTCCTGTGCGTCCCCTTCCATGGTGATCAGACCGGTTTCCAGAACATAGGCACGGTTTGCAACAGACAGTGCCATCTGTGCATTCTGCTCGACGAGCAGAATGGTCACGCCGGCCTCATGCAGTTCCTGGATAATGCTGAAAATCTGTTCCACCAGAATCGGTGCAAGACCCATGGACGGTTCATCCAGCATGAGCACCTTCGGCTTGCTCATCAGGGCTCTTGCCATGGCCAGCATCTGCTGCTCGCCGCCCGAAAGCGTGCCGGCGATCTGCTTTTCTCTTTCCTTCAGACGCGGGAACCGGGTGAACATTTCCTCCATGGACTCCGCGATTTCTCCGGACTGGCGTGTATACCCGCCCATTTCCAGGTTCTCCCGGACGGTCATCTGCTGGAAAATGCGGCGGCCTTCCGGACAGAGGGCAATGCCCCGGGAGCTCATCTTATGGGAGGGGGTGGTTGTCACGTTTTCTCCCCGGAAATAAATGCTGCCATGCTTCGGACGCAGAAGGCCCGTGATGGTATTCAGGGTGGTGGATTTTCCGGCGCCGTTGGCCCCGATCAGGGTCACGATCTCATCCTGGTCCACATGGAAGCTGATCCCTTTGATGGCATGAATCGCACCGTAGTAAACATGAATGTCCTGGACCTCCAGAAGCGGCGTCTTTTTGTTTTCACTCATGGGGTTTCCTCCTTCCGCTTCCCGAGATAGGCCTCGACAACGACCGGGTTGTTCTGGATTTCATCCGCGGTACCCTTGGCAATGACCTTGCCATAGTTGAGTACGCAGATGCCTTCGCAGATGCCCATGACCAGGTTCATGTCATGCTCAATGAGCAGAACAGCGATCTGGAACTGATCGCGGATCTTGATGATGTTTTCCATGAGCTCTTCTGTCTCGTGGGGGTTCATGCCCGCTGCCGGTTCATCCAGCAGCAGAAGGCTCGGGTTCGTCGCCAGGGCACGCACAATTTCAAGGCGCCGCTGGGCACCGTACGGGAGCGAGCCGGCCTGCACATCCGCCAGGTCCTGCATGTCAAAGATGGACAGCAGCTCCAGGGCTTCCCTGTGCATTTTCTTTTCCTTGGTCCAGTATCTCGGAAGACGGAGAATGCCTTCCAGCATGCTGTAGCGGATCTGGTTGTGCAGCCCGATGCGGACATTGTCCTCCACGGTCATGTTGGTGAAGAGACGGATGTTCTGGAAGGTTCTGGCAATCCCCAGGCGGCTTGCCTGGACAATGTTCATGCCTTTGGTGTCCTTCCCGTTGATGAGAACCGTGCCGTTGGTGGGCTCATACACCTTGGTGATCAGGTTGAACACGGTGGTCTTGCCTGCGCCGTTGGGTCCGATAAGTCCGGCAATCTCTGTCTTGCCGATGGTCAGGTTAAAGTCTTCCACAGCCTTGAGGCCGCCGAATTCAATCCCCAGATGGTTCGTTTCGAGCACCGGCTGCTGGCCAAGATCGCGCTCCGGCACGATACTGTGGCTGGGAACCGGCACCATTTTGGTGGTGGAGTGGCGTTTCACCTGTGTCATGCCCGGGCACCTCCTTTGTCAGCACCTTTTCCGTGGAAAAGCTTTTTTACCGGGGCCGTGAGCCGGTCCACAAAGGAACGGATGGTGGGGTTGTTGGTAAAGATCATGACAAGGATCAGAACAATGGCATAGACCAGCATGCGGTAATCCGCAAAGGCTCGGAGGACTTCCGGAAGAACCGTGAGCAGGGTGGCGGAGATCACGGAACCCAGCACATTGCCAAGGCCGCCCAGAACCACAAACACCAGCACGTTGATCGACTGGTTGAAGGTGAACTGGCTGGGCACCACCGTTGAGCTGTTGAGTCCGTAAAGCGCTCCCGCCATACCGGCGAGCACTGCCGCCGTCACAAAGGCCATCATTTTATATTTTGTCACCGGGACGCCCATGCTTTCCGCAGCAATCCGGTTATCACGGATTGCCTTGATGGCGCGGCCCGAGCGGGAGTTGACCAGGTTCAGGACCACAACGAGGGTCACCAGCACCAGGGCAAAGCCCATGGTGAAGGTGGAGATTTTCGCGACCTTCACGGCACCGGATGCACCATCCACCAGCATCTTCACCCCGTCGGGCATTTTCTTGTTCAGGAAGGAGAACACCAGGCGTCCGTCTGCCACGCCGATATAGGTGACATTGACCAGGTTGCGGATGATTTCGCCGAACGCCAGGGTAACAATCGCCAGATAGTCGCCCCGCAGTCTCAGAACCGGGACGCCGATGATGACCCCCGCGATGCCGGCGATCAGGCCGCCGCCGATAATGGCGAGCACCAGACGCAGTGTCTCATTCTCCATGCCGAACGAGTTCAGCAGCCAGCCGCTGACCACAGCACCGGTAAAGGCACCGACGCTCATGAATCCGGCATGCCCCAGAGAGAGCTCTCCCGAAATACCGATGACCAGGTTCAGGGAAACGGCCATGACAATCCAGCAGCAGATCGGGACCAGCTGTCCCTTGAGTGCGCGGGTTATGGTTTTGTTTGCGATCATGTTCTGCAGCACGAGGAAGGCAAGAATGACCACAGCAAATGTGACACAATTGTAGATCAGGCGGTTCCGCTTTGCTTTTGTCATATTCCTCACCTCACACTTTCTCGCGCACAGGCTTGCCGAGAAGGCCTGTCGGCTTTACTAGAAGAACAACGATCAGAACAGCAAACACGATGGCATCGCCGAGCTCTGTGGAGATATAGGCTTTGCCGAAAATCTCAATCACGCCCAGCAGCAGGCCGCCCAGCATAGCGCCGGGAATCGAACCGATCCCGCCGAAAACAGCCGCGGTGAATGCCTTGATGCCCGGCATGGAGCCGGTGGTCGGCTGCAGGGTCGGGTAGGAGGAGCACAGCAGGATGCCTGCCACGGCCGCCAGCGCGGAACCGATGGCAAAGGTGATGGAAATGGTCTGGTTGACATTGATGCCCATGAGGGCTGCTGCACCGCGGTCTTCCGAAACGCAACGCATGGCCTTGCCCATCTTGGTTTTGCTGGTGAAGAAGGTCAGCGCAACCATGATGATGATATTGGCAACGATGGTCACCAGCGTGGCACCGGCTATTTTCAGCTCTCCTCCGAACAGGGAGATGGTGGGAATGTTGATCATGCTGGAAGGGAAGCTCTTCGGATTGGCTCCCCAGATCATCAGGGCCAGGTTCTGCAGAAGATAGCTCATACCGATGGCGGTAATCAGTACGGCCAGACTGGACGCCTGCCGCAGGGGTCTGTAGGCCAGACCCTCGATCACCACGCCCATCACCGTGCAGGCGACCATGGCAACCACCAGGGAAACCAGAGGCGGCATATTCCAGTACTGGAGCGCGCAGAACGCAATATAGGCGCCCATCATAATGACGTCGCCGTGCGCAAAGTTCAGCATCTTGGCTATGCCGTAAACCATGGTGTATCCAAGGGCAATGATGGCATAGATACTGCCAAGACTGATGCCGTTCACCAGATTATCCAGAAAGATCATGAAAGGGTCCTCCCCGTTTTTTGAGGATTGATATGTCTGCCTGAGCTCTTTCATCCTATCACACGGAAAGACGAATGTCCACCGAAAAAGCACAGGCAGGGTTTCCTTCAGCAGAAATCTGCAGGGCATGTGCCGCTTAAGAACCTGTAAAACATGGCGAGCCGGCCCCGATGAACGGAGCCGGCCCTTACCTTTGCTTGCTCGGTTTATTCTACGTCGATCACATACACGCCGTTTTCAATCACGGCAGCCATAGGTGTCTTGGAGACAGCGCCGGAAGCATCCCAGGTCATGGTGCCGGTAAGTCCGTTCACCGTGAGGTTGGGCATCACAGCGATCAGGGCTTCGCAGACTTCTTCAGGAGCCATGCCGCTGGTCACGCCGGCCGCCTTGCAGGCTTCCACGATGGTGTAGATGCCGTCATAAGCGTCTGCAGCAAACTGGATGGGGGTCTCGCCGTAAGCAGCCTCATACTTGGTCACGAAGCTCTTGACCGCCTCGTCCTCAGAGGTGGCGACGAATGGGGTGAGGAGCATGACGCCTTCCGCCAGGGAGGTGTCAAAGCCTTCGATGCTCAGGATGCCGTCCATACCGTCAACGCCGAAGAACACCGGCTTGTATTCACGGGAGGCAGCCACCTGCAGGATCAGGGAAGCAGGGGTATAATAGATCGGAAGGAAGACCAGGTCAGCGCCGGCATTCTGGGCGGCAGCAACCTGAACGGTGAAGTCGGTGGTTTCATCGTTGAACACTTCTTCGCCGACCACTTCGAGGCCGAGCTCAGCAGCCTTGGCGATGAAGGTGTCGCGGATACCAATGGAGTACACGTCCGCATTGTTGTAGATCACGAAAACTTTTTCGCCCAACTTGTGCGATACGATGTATTCTGCGGAAGCAAGGCCCTGGTTCGGGTCCGTGAAGCAGATCTGGAAAATGTTGTCCTTGTCTTCGATGACGGCAGGAGAAGAAGCGGAGGGTGTCACCATGAACACGCGCTCTTCAGCGGCAACCGCGCTGACAGCCTCGCAGGGCTTGGAAGTGGTGGTGCCGAGGATGACCTGGGCGCCTGCGTCCATAGCGGCATTGTAGGCGTTCACGGTCTTTTCAACATTGTGCTCGTCGTCTTCATTGATCAGGGTGATCTGGAATTCGCCGGCAGCATTGATTTCTTCAACAGCGATTTCCGCGCCGTGCAGGGTGGCAAGACCATAGAGAGCGGCAGGACCGGTGGTGGGGCCGATATGCGCAACGCTCAGCGTGACAGCATCTGCCATTGCAGCTACAGAGGTCAGACACAGTGCAAGCGCAAGTGCCAAAGCCAGAAACTTCTTCATGGACAATTCCTCCTAAAAGAAAATGCAATATTCAAACTCTTACGAGAATGTGACATGCATTATACTCACTTTTTTGCCATATTTCTGTTCTCTTCGTGTTTTTTTGCATAAGTGCCGTTTTTCCTGTTGTTCCGGCCGGCTCATCGGCCCTTTCAGGGATCCTTTTTTGTGACCTGCTCACGATTTTTTCCTCAAAAATGTCATAAACACCTGTAAATTTCATCACATCCTTGACAAATTTAGAGGGAAACATGTAAAATATCATTGGATTAGTTTCTTTACCCTGCCTGCTCTGCAGGCGTGGAAGGAGGATGGGCGATACACGCTTCGCCTGTTATGATTGATTATGAAACATAGGCTTTTTGCTCTGCTTCTCTGTGCCGCCGCCCTGTGCGTAATTTTCTGTACTGCCGGCCTGGCCGATGAAGTCAATCCGCTTCGTGTCGCTATGCAGATCAGCCAGAGTGCGTTCACCGAGCCCACGGAGATTACCGTATCCATCCGTGTCTCCAACACCGGAGAGGAAACCCTGCCCGGACCCGTTACCCTGTTTTATCCCAACGGAAAGCAGGTCGAGGAATTCGGGGCTCCGGTTCTTGAAGCAGGTGCTTCCAAATCCTGGAGCGGAACCATCGATGTCACGCAGTCCATGCTCGATTCCGGAAAGATCACCTTCAAGGTAAAGTACTCCATGTACAATGAGGCCGGTGAGCTGGTCAGCAAGTCCCGCAACTTCTCCAAGGAAATCACCTATACCGGCGGCGTGGCCTCCATTGAGGTCAACCGCACCATCACCCCCACCACCGCCGGCAAGGGACAGGAAGTCAGCATCACCTATGACATCGTCAATACCGGTACGCTCGATGTGACCGATGTCACCATTACGGAGAATGCCAGCATTTCCTCTGCCAAGGGGATTATCGAAAAAGTCGCTGCCGGCGAAAAGGGCAGCTATACTTTCAAGGTCACCATGGGCACCAAGGATCTGACAAGCCAGGCCAACATTTCCTACCGCGCCGCCGGGAAGACGGAAACGGCCACCAAGGAAGCCGCGACCATCAAGTATGGTGAGATCAAGCTGAAGGCCACCCTTTCCGCCGACAAGAAGGGCGGAACACCCGGGGATACCGTCAAGCTGACCCTGAAACTGGCCAACTCCGGTAAAACGGATTACACCAACATTTCCGTCTCGGATGCCACACTGGGCCTTGTCTTCTCCGGCGAAACCGCCGCAGCCGGCAAGACCACCACCCTTGAGAAGGATGTCACCATCGACGAAACCATTGATTACCAGTTCACCGTGATCGCAACGGATTCCAATGACAGTGAGATTGAGACCGCGTCCAACCGGCTGACCGTCACTTCCGTGCCCGCCGATCAGGCCATTTCGCTGAATGTCTTCGCCGAGGCTGACCGCGATACCGTTTACAGCCCCAACGAGTTTGTGCATTTCAAGGTCTCTGTGACCAACAACTCCACGGTGGATGTCTCCGACGTCTCTGTCTCTGCTTCCGGCGTGACGCTGTACACGTTCCCCTCCATTCTCTCCGGTGAAACCCGTGACTTCACTCGGGATGTCATCATCTCCATGGGCGGCAAGTTCCAGTTCGTTGCAAGCGTTGCCAACCAGCTCAAGGAAACTGTTTCCTTTGAGAGCAACATCCTGACCATCGGTGAGGCTACCCCGACGGCCGTTCCGACCAGCGTCCCGATCGTCACCCCGCCGCAGCCGATCATCAAGCAGCTGCCGACCACCGATGATCTGGATCCCAGCATGACGTCTCTCCAGGAACCCCTGATGACCGCCGGCTATGCACTGCTGGGACTCTTTGCCCTCGGGTTCGTCGTTCTTCTTGCCGCCGGTATCCGCCGCAGCCGCCTGAAGAAGGAATCCGATGCCGCCCTGGATCATCTCGATGAAGGCGGTGCCCGTGATTACAGCCGTCCCGGCTCAACCTTCATGCCGGAGAACGAGGAAGAAAACACCGCGGATAACACCGAATATGCTTCTCAGGAGGAAAACACGGATCCCGCAAACAATGATTCCACACAGGTGTAATGCCTGATTCAGAAGGCCCCGCCGGGATGGCGGGGTCTTTTTTTGCAGGAAAAACCGGGTTTGTATCGAACTGTTTTCCTTTGTTGTATAATCTGGTATTCGTCTTGCCGAAAGATGTTCTTGTATCCTTCCGCACTTTGTGCTACAACTCACTCCGCGCACGTTGTGCGCTGCGGGAACCTTTGTTCCCGCCTGTACTTTGTTTCATCATGGAAAGGATACATTTATGTCCCGCACATCAACCAGAAGCCTGACCCAGGGCGATCCCCTGCGTCTGATTCTGACTTTTGCCTCTCCTCTGCTGTTCGGCTTTCTGTTTCAGCAGTTCTACAGTTTTGTTGATACCGCGATTGTCGGCAAGGTCCTTGGCGCCGCCAAGCTCGCTGCAGTCGGTGATACCGGCTCCATCAACTTCCTTGTTCTTGGCTTCTGCCAGGGTGCCTGTGCCGGTTTTTCCATCCCGATTGCCCAGGCTTTCGGTGCACAGGATGAGACCTCCATGCGCCGGTATGTGTCGGCCTCCATCTATCTGAGCGCCGGACTCTCCGTGCTTGTAGCCGTTGTCACAAGCCTTGCATGCCCCTGGATGCTGCGGCTGATGAACACGCCCGAAGAGATCATCGGATCCTCGGTTTCCTACATCCGCATCATCTTCATGGGCATCCCCGTCACCATCCTGTACAACATGGCCAGCGGCATTCTCCGTTCCCTCGGGGACAGCCGGACGCCCGTATATTTCCTGATCCTGGCTTCCCTGGTCAATGTGGTCCTGGATCTCTTCCTGATTCTCGTCCTGAAAATGGATGTGGCAGGGGCCGCGGTCGCTACCCTGATTTCACAGCTGGTCTCCGGGATCGGATGCGTCCTCGTCATGATCCGCCGCTTCCCTGTTCTCCACCTCTCGGCCGAGGACAGAAAACCCGATTTCCGTCTGATGCGGAAGCTCATGATGATCGGTCTTCCCATGGGCCTGCAGTATTCCATCACCGCCATCGGTTCCGTCATTGTCCAGTGGTCGGTCAACGGTCTTGGCGTATTCGCCGTGGCCGCGGTCGCCGCCGGCGGCAAACTGAGCATGTTCTTTGCCTGCGTGTTTGATGCCCTGGCCACCACCATGGCCACCTATGCCGGCCAGAATATGGGGGCAAGGGAAATCACCCGCATTCAGAAGGGTGTGTTTGCCGCCAGTGTCCTCGGGATCGTGTACAGTCTGCTGGCCCTGGTCGTTATCTTTCTTTTCGGACCCGCGCTGCTCGCACTCTTCGTGGATCCCGCCTCGGACCCCGAAGTCCTGCAGATGGCGGTCCGGTATATCCGCTTCAACGGTCTGTTCTACATTCCGCTGATGTTTGTCAACGTACTCCGTCTCTCCATTCAGGGAATGGGGTATACCAAGATTGCCATGCTTGCCGGCGTCTTTGAGATGATCGCCCGCACGCTCGTTGCACTCTTCCTGGTCCCTGCGCTCGGGTTTACCGGTGCCTGCCTGTCCAACCCGGCTGCCTGGATTCTGGCCAACCTCTTCCTCTTCCCCTGCTATATCCGCGTCATCCGCGCTGTCCGCGACCGCCTGCATGTGCCTTCGCTGCCGGCCCGTATGCCGTTCCTGCGCAAGGAGGATCAAGATGCGCATTCTCTTTCTCGCCGATCTGCACGGAAACATGATTGCCGCACGTGCCATGGAAAGCGTCATTCGGGAAATCTCGCCTGATGACATCTGGTTCCTCGGGGACGCCGTCGGCAAGGGCCCCGAGAGTGCAGAGACCTGCGACTGGGTCCGTGAACACTGCCGTCACTTCATCGGCGGAAACTGGGACTACGGCATTGGCGGCCGGGAATTTCCCGCCGATGCCTATTACTGGGACCAGCTTGGTCCCGAACGCATGGCATGGCTGAACGCCCTGCCCCGGGAAGCCGAGCTTCTCTTCTCCGGAATCCGCTTCCGTCTTTTCCACGGTCGGCCTGTGACCTGTCTTCTGCAGTCGGACTCTGACAAGCAGCTCCTTGAAGCCGTCTTTCAGACGCCGGAGGGGACCTTCGGCGGAGCCATTTTCGCCGACAGCCATCGGCCCTTCTTCCGGACGTTTTCCTGCGGATATCTCATGAATACCGGAAGCGTCGGCAACAGCATGGGCATCCCCAACGCACACGCGCTTCTCCTTGAAGGCTGTCCAGGCCCGGAAAGGAAGCCCCTGCTCAGCACGGTGATCTGTGTTCCCTATGACAATGAAGCTGCCGCAGAGATCGCGCGGCGCGACCCG
>ONVN01000303.1 GCA_900321295.1 uncultured Eubacteriales bacterium | reverse complement strand
TGCCGCATCCCCCCTGCCGGACAGCAGGAGAAACAGAACAAGGAGAACCAGAATCCATACTCCCCGTCTCATAAAGCACCCCCATCACGGCCTCTTTCCCTGTTTTTCAGAAATGGAGGCCCTCTCTTCTGCGACTGTTGACAATCTACTATCGTGAGAATATCATACATTATATCCGTTGCAGATGCAACGAAAAGATCATACAGTGCCTGCGCACAGAAAGGAAGGACCCCTATGAAAAAACTGATCGCTCTCCTGATCGTTGCTTCGTTCCTCGCTGTTCCTGTCCTGTCCCTGGCAGAAGGTTTCGATCCGGCTGGTTTCATTGACTGGTTCAATGAAAGTGGAACCTGGATGACCGTCGCCAACGGACACTGGTCCAACGATCCTGCCGACAAGATCTCCGATGAGGAACTCGAAAAGATCTTCTCCATGGCAACCAAGCAGCAGAATGCTGTCCACTGGACGCCCTGGTACTTCGTCGTCATCAAGGACACCGAAGAACAGCAGAAGATTCTCGGCGATTACTGGGACAAGCCTGAAAACGAAGCCACGGACGGCACCGTTCTCGTGCTCTGCCTTGCAGACCAGATCCTGACTGAAGCAGAAGGCCATGTAACACCGTACGAAGGCTACTATATGCCCACCACGTTCGCTTACTATGACAGCGGCCTGACCTGCTCCACCCTGTCCATCGCTGCAGCCACCCTGGGCTATGAAACCCACTATTTCGGCTCTGTGTACGGTGAATATGCACCCAAGGATCTTGCCGACGGCAAGTATCAGTCCATGAGCCGTTACATCAACGAAGAAGACATGCGTACCTGGGGTTTCTCCGGCAATGTCTATCCCGTGGCAGGCAACTGCGTATTTGTATGCGCCATTGTCATCGGAAAACCCGCTGCTGATGAAACGATCGAGACCTGGGGAAGCAACCATATCCGTCCGAACAACTGGAAGATCTGGGACGGCGTGCCCAACGAAAAGCCCTCACCTGCTGCCGCACCCGCTGAAGCAGCCGAAGCGCCCGCTGAAGAGCCCGCTGCAGAAGGCGTTGTGATTCCTGAAGGAACCAAGCTCGCTACAGTCAAGGGCTTTGGCGACGGCGATGTCGTGGTCTGCCTGACCCTCGATGCCGAAGGCAAGATTGAAACCATTGCCATCGACGCTTCCTCCCAGACAGCCGGCCTCGGCCAGCTTGCCAGCGAAGAAGCTTTTGCCGGTCAGTTCGTCGGCAAGACGATCCCGGTCGACGCCGCAGCAATTGACGCGATTGCCGGTGCAACCATCACCACCAACGCTGTCATCGATGCTGTCAACAGCCTGGCTGAGTAAACCTTCTGCCCCTGTCCGGGGCGAATAAAACAGAACAGGAAAAGAACGCTTTCTGCTCCGGCAGGGGCGTTCTTTTCCTGTTCTGTTTTATCGACAGCTTCCCCTGCCGCGCTGCACCGGGACAGCATACGAAGATCCCTGCTGTTAAGCGGCAGACAGCAGGAAAAGCGTGCAATCTCCAGCCGGATGAGATATAATCCATCCTATCAGATGGGTTTCATATGAATCCGGAGAACTTCACTGAAGAGCAGATGATCCCTGCGCAGCAGTGGATCCTTGGCATCTCGGCAGCCGGAGGATGATGAGACACAGGAATCCTGTCTGCTTCAGTTGACATAGCCTGCATTTGCAGTCAGCAGGAATCAAAAAGTGAAGAAAAGCCCCTGTCACCGGATTATGGGGCATGAATCATGGCGCCGTTTCCATAAATGACTGAAAAGATGGATAACACAAAGGAGGCCCCATGAAACAGTATCTTTTCCACCCGCCTGTCTATTATTGCCGCCGTGCCCATATGCCGCTCACACTCGACGGACGGCTTGACAAGCCCTTCTGGACAGATATTCCGTTTACGGAGCCTTTCGTGGACATTGAAGGACCGGAGTAAGGGAAAGCCGCCGCGTTTCCCCACCCGTGCCAAGGCCGCCTGGGATGACGACGCACTCTACCTGGCCGCAGAAATCACAGGAAACGAAATATGGGCCCATGTCACCGGGAGAGACGACGTCATATTCCGTGACAACGATTTTGAGGTGTTCATCGACCCGGATTCGGACACGCAGAGGTACATCGAGTTTGAGATGAACGCGATGAATACCGTGTGGGACCTGCTTCTGACCAACGCGTACCGGGACAGTGGCCAGCCCATTGATTCCTTTGACATCAAGGGGCTTGAGACGGCCGTATCCATCGACGGGAAGCTGAATGATCCAGGCGCGGACAACCGGAAATGGAGCGTGGAGATCAAAATGCCCATGCGTTCCCTGAAAGAGGCTTCGGACCGTGTTCCAAAGCCCGGGGACTACTGGCGACTGAATTTTTCCTGGGTGCAGTGGACCTGCGAGGTCAGGGACGGAGAGTGCAGGAAGGTTCTCGGGCCCGACGGCAAACCCCTGCCGGAGGATAACTGGGTATGGGCATCCACCGGCCGCAGTATTGGGGTTCCTCTTCTTTACCGAAAACGGCGAGGAGTACCCCATCCCGGAGGACGAACGGCTGCGTTTTGACCTGTACAGACTCTTTGAGGAGCAGCGCGTGTATTACCGCGAGCATGGCTGCTACAGCACGGACGTGGACGCACTCTGTGCCGCTGCAGGGGTCGAAACGCGCCATGTGATCGAGACCACAAGCCACTTTTTCGAGATGCGCGTGAAGCGTGCAGGAGGAAAAGGTGAAATACGTCTCTTCGCTGATGGAAGAAGCGAAATGACCTGAACCGCTCCCGTATCAGGAAGAGGGCTGCGGCGGGCAGTCGCAGGATATGCCCGGTCAGCCGGGCCGTTTATGCGCTGAAGGAAGAACTATGCCAATGACAAAAGACAGCCACGCCAGGCACCATGCCCGGACCGTGGCTGTCTTTGTCATTGGGATACGAAATAGGCTACTACGCCTGCAATGATGATCCAGAGGATTCCTGCGATGACCGTCACCCTGTCACCGGCTGCCTCCCATTCGGACAGTTTTTCCAGGTGAAAATGGCTGGGAGCATCGGCATCATAGAGGATTTCAATGCTCTCCCCGACCCTGATCTGCTCCGACCTGTAACCGGTACGGCTCTCATGGCGCAGGGTCCGCCCTTCCACCATGAACTCCACCACCGGATGCCAGGAAAAGAGCGATTTGCCCCGTCCGAGCGACAGGTGCCTGACCATGTCGACTACGGTCCCGGATGCCCGGGCACGCTCCCGTTCCGCCCGGACACGCGCCTTACGGATGCCGGATAGGCCTATCCATAAAAGGGCAATCCCTCCAACGGAGATCAATGGGAACAGCACCAGAAAGAGAAGAAAATGATCGTCCATCTGCGGTTTCCTCCATGCCGACCTGAAAATCACATACATCATATCATGGGAAGAAGCGGAGACAAGAGCAAAGGCTTCCTGGCCTCACAGCCCTGGGATGGCTGCACAGCCGATGGGGAGAGATGACGAAACGCCCATGATCCCACGATATCATTGCAGTTCCATATGCCGGCATCTGGCATATCCATGATCAAACAGCCCGCTTACGGCATCCGCCATTCGCAGCCATGTTCGTCAGCCCACTGCCTTGCATAGCTGTCAGGAGGTGCAATAATGACCGGCCTGGCCTCTCCGAATGCATCTCCGGCGATAAACATCACTGTGCCCGGTATCACGACACAATAGTCTTTCCCCAGGTCTGCAAATGCTTCGCTTTCAATTGCAGTGAGATGATCAGGAAGAGCAAAGACCGGCAAAGGCTCCGGAAACTGAATGGTCACGCTCCCCGGTATGGCATCTTCTCCGATGATGATTGCCTGCCATTGCTCTTCAGTTCCGCCATAATGGATGACGGTCAGTGCCTGACAGCCGTCAAAAGCCAGTGCGCCGAGCATCGTGACGCTGGCTGGAAGTGTGACACATGTCAGTCCGCTGCAGTGCTGGAATGCGGAATCATCGATGCTGGTCACGCCGTCCGGGATGGTCATCTCAGTCAGCCCGCTGCAATACTGGAATGCCTCAGTGCCAATGCTGGTTACACCTGCCGGGATGGTGACACTCTTCAGACTGGCACAGCTGTTGAAAGTATTGCTCCCAATGGATGTGATGCTCCCCTGGATTGTGATGTTTTTCAAACTGCGGCACACCCGGAAGGCAGAACTGCCAAGGCTCGTAAGGCTCTCCGGGAGTGTAATGCCCACAAGGCCGCTGGCGTCAAAAGCGGAATTCCCGATGTGGGTCACTCCATCCGGGATCGTGATATTTTTCAGACTGCTGCAATACTGGAACGCAAAGTTCCCGATCTCTTCAGTGCCTGCAGGGAGTATAACCTGCGCCAGTTTGCTGCATCGTGAGAACAGCCCGTTTCCGATACCGGTCACATTCTCCGGGATCGTGATGGCAGTCAGCCTGCTGCAGTTGGAGAAGGCGTAGTCACCAAGGCTGGTCACGCTGTCCGATATGGTGATACCTGCAAGACTGCTGCACCCGGAAAAAGCAGAATCACCAATCTGCACAACGCTGTCCGGAATCTCAATCGTCTGCAGGCCGGTGCAGCTCCAGAAGGCCAGTCTGCCTATGCTGGTCACACTGTCGGCAATCGTCACCTCTGTCATGCTTCTGCAATTGTGGAAGGCACGCTCACCGATGGAGGTAATCCCTGGCTGGATCATGACGCTGACAGCATCCAGATCCACGTGCACCACTTCCAGCCCTGTCATCTCATCGCTGTCATACAGATAGATCAGATCATAGGGCTGGTTCATGACTCTGAAAGTATAATCCGCCCTGCCCAGGGCCTTTGCGCCATCGGAACCAATGCGCGCATAACGGGTGGCGCTGCAGTCCAGGAACGCATCATAGCCGATACTCGTCACACCGTCCGGGATCGTGAGGCCAGTCAGTCCGCTGCAGCCATAGAATGCGTATCTTTCAATACTGGCCACATTCTCCGGAATGATGAGTTCCGTCAGGCTGCTGCACTGATAAAACATGCTGCCCGCGATTCTTGCTACGCCCGACGGAATCGTAACACCTGTCAGGTTCACACAGCCGGAGAAAGCGGAGTTGCCGATATCGGTTACGGTTTCCGGAATGGAAATGGTCATCAGACTGGTGCAATTATAGAAGGCGCCGGTGCCAATGCTGGTGACCCTGTTCCCAATGACCACTTCCCGTATTTCTGTCCTATGAGCCAGCCAGGCATGATCTGAGTTGTATCCAAGGTCATCCATCGGCCCGGTTCCGGCGATCGTCAGCAGTCCGGTTTCATCCAGTTTCCAGCCAAGCGTTCCCCATCTGATGAACCCGACGCCGGGACCTTCTAGGTGCTCCACTTCAAAACCCATTCCCAATGCCCATGTTTCAATGGCGGTACCCTCATAGCAGTGGATAACCGGGAGCGGGGTTTCAGTAAACACATCCGTTCCGAAAGTGACCTGCTCGCCTTCAAAAAAGACATTTTCCAGGTGACACCAGGTAAAGGCACCATCCCCTATGCTGGTTACACTGGAAGCGATAGTGATATCTGTAAGATTCGTGCATGCACGGAATGCCTGCTGGCCGATGCTGGTCACACCCTCCGGAATGGTGATGCTGGTCAGGCTGTGGCAGTGGCAGAAAGTATATTCATCAATATACGTGAGACTCCCTGGGATCGTTACATTCTCCAGGCTGCTGCAGTACCAGAAGACCCAGTCTCCCATACTGGTGACACCGTCAGGGATGATCATGCCGGTCAGGCCGGAACAGTAGGAGAAAGCCAGACGTCCGATGCTGGTCAGACCCGCAGGCAGTACAATATTTGTCAGACTGGGACAATTATCAAAGGCAAGTTCCCCGATACTAGTGACAGTTTGCGGGATGGTAATGCTTGTCAGACTGGTACAGCCCTGAAATGTGCTAACCCCGATCGCCTGCACCCCTTCCGGGATCACGAGACTTGTCAGACTGCTGCAATGATAAAACGCTCTGGGCTGAAGATCGGTCACACTGTCAGGAATGATCAGACCGGTCAGTTCAGTGCATCCTCTGAAAGCTTCATAGCCAATGCTAATCACATTCTCGGGGAAAGTGAAACTGACAACATCAGTGTCTACATTGTAGACCCTGTTGCCCAGAAACTCATCCCCAGAATACAAATGTGCCATATCATATTTGAGATTCGGATCCCTGAAACCATATCCTATTCTGCCCAGCGCTCTTGCTCCATCAGTATAAGCGTGCACATGGATGACAGCTTCACAGTAGACGAAGGCAAATCTGTGTACACTCACCACCCCGTCAGGTATCGTGATGGACGGCAGGCTGATGCAGGAAGAGAAAGCATCTTCTTCGATCACAGTAACAGTCTCCGGAATTGAGACGGATGTCATGTTTTCACAATCAAGGAACGCTTCCTGACCAATACTGGTGATTCCATTGCCAATGACAGCATTCATAATGCTTTCCCGGAATGGATACCATGGTGGCCTTTCCTTGTCGGGGTTCATCTCTCCGCTTCCTGTGATCATCAGAACACCTTCGCCGTCAAGGCTCCAGGTGATTGTCCCCCAGCTTCCGCCTTCAGCTGCAAGCACTTCCCTGCAGGACAACAATGCCGCAAGAATCAATATTGCCGCCATTACAAGATGTCGTTTCATTATCTTACCCTCCGACGTCATATTCGCCGTTCGCAAGCCATGTGTGCATTCTTTTATTCTGCGTATCGCAATGTCCCGGAGCCCAGATTGGATGATATCTGAATACAGCCTTTGGCTGCTATAATTCCCGATTTGCTCCGCACGTCGGGGACAGTGTCACTCAGCATGCATAGCGTCAGCACAAGAATGATCAGCCTGCAAAGTCCTGTCTGCCTGAATGTAATCTTCATTCATTCTGTCTGTTTTTGACTTCCGGGGTATCGGATGCGGTCATTATCTCATAACCATCCCCCATATACAATAACCTCATATGTGATGACGTGCCAGTCTGAATATCATAATACATATTCTCTATCAACGACTCATGAGAAGAGTAATAGTGATAGCATTCAGCAAAACACGATAAACCACAAAAGAATATGATGTTTCAAAACGAAGCCGCAGTGCACTTGAATAAAGTGTTCTGCGGTTTTAGCGTTTCAAAAAAGAAAGGAGAACCATATGCTCGAATGCAGCAATTGCCCCTATCATTACCGCGAGTTTGATTGGGAAACTCAGGAGTACGTTGATGATCATCCGTGCTGCCATTTTCAGGAAATGTTTGCCGGTGACCTTGCCCCCTGTGAATACCCTGAAGAAGACTGTGATGAGTATGACGAGTGAAGCAGAAAGGAGAAAGCTTGCAGATTGGGTCCGCATGTGGGATAATACGCACATGAGTTTTGAGCATGAGCAGATAGGGTGATGAAACAATGGATACAAAGCAGTTCGAACCATTGTGGGGAAACTGGTATCTGAAGGAGCCCATCGGAGCAGGAAGCTTTGGTATGATATACAAGGCACAGCAAACCGTAGCAGGGCATACAGATACATGTGCTATTAAGCATATTTCAATTCCAAAGGATGAGTCTGAGCATTTTGCTGTCATGGGACAGCTTTCCACCAGTGACCCTGAAATACTCAACAGCTTTTACCAGCAGACTGCCGAGTCGATCGCAAATGAATATTATATTCAGAAAGAAATTGCTGGGAAAGACCACATTGTTCAGGTTTATGATATCATGACCATTCCGAAAAAGGACATGCCTGGTCTGGATCTGTTTATTCGCATGGAACTGCTG
>ONVN01000171.1 GCA_900321295.1 uncultured Eubacteriales bacterium | reverse complement strand
GTGCCAAACTGCGTCAGCCTTGACATGAAAAGAAGCGCTGTCTATAATCAAAACAATCTGCTGGTTCTTGCGAACCTGCTGCTCAGATCAGAAGGATGGAGGCACAGCCTATGAGATGTGTGTTCTGCGATGCCCATGACAGCAAAGTGATTGATTCACGTTCTGCGGATGGCGGATACAGTATCCGCCGCCGGCGTGAGTGTATAGCCTGTGGAAAGCGTTTTACAACATATGAACGGGTTGAACAGTATGAAGTGTTTGTCGTCAAGCGGGACGGACGCAGGGAACCCTTCAGCATTGAAAAAATCAAGAATGGGCTTCGGCATGCCTGTCAGAAGCTTCCGGTATCTGTCCAGCAGATCGATGATCTTGCCACGAAGATTGAAAAACTTGCTTATGCCAAAGGCGGGGAAATCTCCACAGAAACCATCGGCGATATTATTATGGAAGAATTGAAGAATATCAACGAAGTGGCCTATGTGCGTTTTGCTGCCGTATATCGCAAATTCACGGATCTGGACTCTTTCATGAACGAATTGCAGACCCTGGTGAAGGAATCCAAAACCAGCGAGAATCTGGAAGAATAAACTGCAATCAAAAAATGGAGCCGAAAGGCTCCATTTTTGTAGAAAGCTCAGAAGGTTCTGAAAGCATATATGGTCGTTGTATCATACTTCTCACCGGGACGGAGAACTGTGGTTCCAGGGAACTGAGGATTGTTCGGATCATCCGGGCAGTGCTGGGTTTCAAGGCAGAAACCGCAGAACTTGCCATAATGAATGCCGCCTTTTCCACCTTCCAGATTGGTCGTGCATGCGGTGTAAAGCTGCACAGCAGGCTGATCGGAAATCACCAGCATTTTACGTCCGCTCTTCTCATCGCAGGCTGTTGCCACAAGACCGACGGCTTCCCCTTTGCGGAGAACAAAGTTATGATCATAACCGCCGGCTGGAAGCATCTGAGGGCATTCTTCCATGCGGTCAAGACCTTCTCCGATGGTATATGATCCATCCATTTCAAGAGGCGTTCCGGCGACGGGCATATAGGTTCCGAGAGGAATCAGCCCTTTGTCGACCGGCGTAATGACATCCGCTTCAATGCGGATTTTCTGGTCCCGTACTGTCCCGGCTTCATGACCGGCAAGATTGAAATAGGTATGGTTGGTCATGTTGCACAGGGTGGGCTTATCGGTTGTTGCCTCATAACGGATGGAAAGATTGCAGTCATCATCCCATGCGTAGGTGACCGTCACATCGAGGGTTCCGGGATAATTCTCTTCGCCGTCCGGGCTGACGTAGTGGAAGGCCAGCGCATCCGATGTCTCACCGGAACAGGTGGTCACATCCCAGAGCTTTTTGCTCAGTCCTTCAGGACCGCCATGCAGGTGGTTTTCGCCATTGTTCAGGTTCAGCTGATAGTTCACACCATCCAGGGTGAAGCGGCCTTTGCCAATCCGGTTGCCGTAACGTCCGATGGTATCGCCCATGGAACCATGGGAGCCAAGATACTTGTCCAGGGAATCAAAACCGAGGGCAACATCAGCCAGAACGCCGGTACGGTCAGGAACAATGATCGAAGTGACGATGGCACCATAATTGGTCATTGTCACGGAGGCGCCGCTGTGGTTTGTCATGGTATACAGTCCGACTTCACGGCCGTCCGGCATTTTTCCGAAGACACTCTTTTGAATGGACATAGAACATGCTTCCTTTCAAACAAATGTGATGTATTCATTTTATCGACTTGTTTCTCCTTGTCAAGATTTGCCCGGGTGAGGTTTCACGAAAAGCCGCATAGACTTAAGAAGCACTTTTTGTTATAGTAATCAGGCATGATGAATTTAGGAGGGAGTACATGCCGGAAGATAAACACTGGGAGACTGCGCTGAGTATGGATATCCGCGGGAATACGGCGATTGCGGGTTTCTGGAATCCGCGGAACAGAACGGCTGAGATTGTGTCAGCATACAGTCTGCCGGGAGAATGGAACAGAAAAAAAGTCTGCTCCGATTCGGAAATACTCCGCAGGGTATGTATGGCATTGGATGAGGATGTCCGCCAGGAAGGCATTGAGTATCCAGGCTATGTACTTTGCATCCCGGATGATTTTTCAGTGAAGGAACGTGTAGAAATCCAAGCGATGGCGGAGCGTGCAGGAATCTGCCTTATCCGGATGGTTGAGGAATCCTGCGCGGCAGCAATAAGTATGTGTGAGGCGTATGCCTTCAATGCATCATTTCTGGTTGTTAAAGATGACGACAGGAAGCTTGTCTGCTCGCTTTATCATTATGAAGACAAGGTTTTGGAAATCCAGGAGAAGAGTTCCTTTTCGCTCGATCAGGGGCCGGAAAGAGCAATTGAGGGCTGTCTCAGACAGTTTTCAGGACTGGCTTTCGCTAAAAATGATGAAAGGGTCTTTATGGCACCTGCATTGGTGCTTCTGATTGGTTCTTCGGAACAGACCCGGAGGGCGAAAGGTTATCTGGAGGAACTATTTGGCGGAATGACCGATGGCCGTCAGACCCGTTACCTGACCGGTGACCCGACGGATCTGTATTCCAGAGGAACGGCCATCTATGCGGGTGAGCTTGCCGCCAACTGCCGCAGGATTCTTTTTGTGGATTCAATACAGCCCCACAAAATGTTCGTTCAGGTCAGCGGAAAAACCTGGCGGATGGCGCAGGATACGGTCATACCGTTTACAAGAGATATCAGCTGGCTTATAGGAAAAGAGCCGGAATCCCAGGTCGTCCTGCTTGAAGAAAACGCCCAGGGCTTGCTGGAACCGGCGGCGGCAGGAACAATCCGGGACGGCCTTTCTGAAGAGGATTCCGGGATTTTTCTGTCGGTTGATCGGGAAAAGAGATTTCTGCTGTCCCAGGGAGAAAGAACAGAAGTCATGCTGCTAGCCGGCGAAGAAACTGCCCATGAAAAGAAGAACGATGCCCCGGATGAACTGATTCTGAACTTTATGGGGGTAGCCGACAGTCTGGAGTATGGAATGCAGGGAATACAGGATCCGGATGATGCGCATCTGATCGGTCTGAAGAATATTTTCCGGAAAATAACAGAAATCTTCGCGATGTATGGGATCGAACGCTATGGGGAAGCGGGCGAAACGTTTGATCCACAGATTCATAATGCCGTTGTTCATGTGACCGATATTGATCTCCCGGAAAACTGTATCCGACAGGTCGTGCAGTCCGGGTACAGGAGTGAAAACCGGGTTATCCGATATGCTTCCGTGGTGGTCGCCAACTGAACTGGTTTGCATGCAGGCATCCCGCGGACAAGGTGTTCTGTTCCGATACCGGATACTGGAAGCATGAAACTGGAAAGCGCAGATAAAACGATGGATGAAAGGCAGGACCATCGATTGGACAAAACAGAGATACTCAGTCATTATTTTGGTTATCGTGCATTCCGCCCGGGCCAGGAAAAACTGATTGACCGGATTCTTGCGAAGCAGGATGTGCTTGGCATCATGCCAACCGGGGCAGGAAAATCGATCTGCTATCAGGTGCCGGCTCTGATGCTTCCGGGAACCTGTCTGGTCATATCGCCTTTGATCTCCCTGATGAAGGACCAGGTGATGGCCCTGAAAGCAGCCGGTGTTCCGGCCGCTTTTTTGAACGCTTCCCTGACAGAAAAACAGATGTTTCTTGCCATGGAAAGGGCCGCAAAAGGAGCCTACAAGATCATCTACGTAGCACCGGAGCGTCTGCGGACGCCAGGGTTTCAATACCTGGTCTCACGTATGAACATCTCCATGGTTGCGGTTGATGAAGCACATTGTGTATCCCACTGGGGACATGAATTCCGGCCTGAATATCAGCGTATTGCCGAATTTGTAGATTCCCTGCCCGAAAGGCCGCATTATTGTGCGTTCACAGCTACGGCAACAGAAGAAGTCAAAAAAGATATCATTGAACTTCTGGGCCTCAGGCATCCGTTTATTGAGGTGACAGGTTTTGACCGGCCGAATCTGTATTTTGAGGTTTTTCATCCCAAAGACAGAGACGACAAGCTTCTTTCCCTGTGTGCGGAAATGCGTAAAAAGACGGGAATTGTCTACTGTATGAGCCGAAAGAATGTGGAGACGGTGTGCAGACTGCTGAATCAGGCAGGTTTTTCGGCCACACGCTATCATGCTGGGTTGGAGGATGAGGAACGCCGGAAGAATCAGGAGGATTTTCAGTTTGACAGGGCACGCATTATGGTAGCAACCAATGCGTTTGGAATGGGGATTGACAAGAGCAATGTTCGCTATGTGATTCATTATAATCTTCCCTTGTCGATGGAGGCGTATTATCAGGAAGCAGGCAGGGCAGGACGCGACGGCCTGGAAGCGCGCTGCATTCTGCTGTATCAGAAACGGGACATCGGAATGGGCGAGTATCTCCTGGAAAACAGCGAGAGCAAAGTCGAAATGTCCGTGGCAGAGAAAGCACAGATTCAGGAACTGGAAAAGCGGAGATTCCGTGAGGTACAGCGATATGCCCAGACGAAGGAATGCCTGAGACGGTTTATTCTCCGTTATTTCGGAGAAAGTGCAGGACTCAGATGCGGAGCGTGTTCAAACTGTCAGAATGCCCAGCATGCCAGAGAAAAAGTATCCCGACCTGTCGATGGAAAAGGATGGGCAGGGGGAAGCATTCCGACTGCCGTGCACGCGGACAGGTCGGCAGGGCTGCGTACGGCCGAAACACAGCCGGGGACAATTGCGGGTTCGAAGGGAAATCCTGCTCCGGAGAAAGGAACACTGTTTGGGTATCTTCAGCAGATCCGGAATATTCTTGCCTCGAATGCCGGTCTACCTCCCTATATTGTATGCTCAGATCAGACATTGAAGAACATGGAAGAGCTTCTTCCGCTGACAGTGCTTGAAATTGCAGAAATCAATGGCATGGGGTTTGCCAAGGCACGGGCCTATGGAGAGACCTTTGTGCGGGGAATCAGCAGCTGGCTGCTGAAACAGAAGCAGTCGTCAACGTGCTCTCCGGAAAACAGAAAAGCGATTCTGGAAATGCGGCAAGCAGGGAAAAACGTCAAATCGATTGCAGTGCACTTTCAGATGGAGCCGACTGCCGTCGGATGGGAGATTGTGAACGCAGAAAACCCTGAGGGAAAAAAGGAAGCACAGGGGGTTGTACAGCCGCCTGTTAAGGTGCATCCATCCATTGAACGACCTGCGCGCCAATGGAACAGCAAGGAGATCAACTGGCTTCGGATGCTGTATGAAAAGAGATGGACTGTACACAGCATCGCGCGGCAGATGGGACGGAAGGACATGGAAATTGTGGAGCAGCTGTATTCACTGGGACTGAAGCCAAGATACGATCTTCCGGACGATCTTCTCCCGGAAGATAACGAAGAACTCCGGAACCGAGAATAATCCATGAAAAGGAACAGAAACAGAAAAAGCAGGGCAGCTGCCCTGCTTTATTATATTTCTGTTCTGCCAGACATTGCTTTGGAGAGTGTTACTTCATCCGCGTATTCAATGTCAAGGCCCACCGGCAGGCCATGCGCAATGCGTGTGACCTTAATGCCCTTCGCCTTAATCAGACGGGCAATATAGTTTGCGGTGGCTTCACCCTCAATATCCGGGCTGGTGGCCAGAATAATCTCATCCGGCGGTTCCTTTTCGATGCGGTCCATGAGTTCGCGAATATGGATATCATCCGGACCGATTCCATCCAAAGGGGAAAGAGTGCCGTGCAGTACATGATATAGACCATGATAATCATGCATCCGTTCCATGGCAATGACATCACGCGGATCGCGCACGACACAGATCTGCCCGTTATGCCTTTCCGAATGGCTACAGATTTCGCACTGTTCGCTGACTGTATAGTTGCCGCAGACTTCACAGTAACGGATGCTTTTGCGGCCTTGCCATATTGCTGTGGCAAGGTTCCTGACCTCCTCAAGAGGCATGCTGGCGATATGATAGGCAAGCCGCTGAGCTGTCTTCTGCCCGATACCCGGAAGGTGCGACAGCTCTGACACCATACGGGAAATGGGTTCCAGCTGCTCCATGTCTTACAGGAGTCCCCCAAAACCGCCCATACCGGGAGCCAGACTGTTCATGCTCTGCTCACGAGTTTCTGTGCACTTGCGGATGGCTTCATTGAACGCAGCGATGATCAGATCCTGGAGCATCTCGACATCTTCAGGATCAACCACCTGCGGATTGATGGTAATGCTCTTGACCTCATGTGTTCCGGCGATCTTGACGGTGACCATACCGCCGCCGCTGGTGGCCTCAAACTCAGCATTATCCAGCTGCGCTGACATATCTGTCATCTGCTGCTGCATTTTCTGAGCCTGCTTGAGCAGCTGCTGCATGTTGGCACCGCCGCCGCCCGGGAATCCTGAAAAACCATTACGTCTGGACATGTTATACCTCCTGCGGGGCGTAATTGCCCTCAATTACAAGATTGCCTGTGGCACTGTTGAAGCGCAGCTCGGAGCCTTTTTCCTGAATGGAAATACCATTGGTCAGAATGCGGCCCGTTACGCTCTTGAAAGTCGCGTTGATTTCCGGGATGGGTACGGAAATGTGCACATCACCGGAAACGGAATTGCAGGTCATAAGTTTGAAAGGATCAGTGACGATCATTTCCACATTTCCTGAGACCGTAGACACATGGGCCGTATGACACGTAACCCGATCCCCCAGCATATTGCCGGATACCGTCGACAGCTTTGCTGATTCGCAGCGTGAGTTCTTCATGAGCAGGATACCGGAGATGGAGTGAATGTCTGCGGTCAGACATTCGGCTTCTTCTACACGGATGTGGCCTGACGAAGTGCTCGCAGTAAAGTCTGTGCCGGTATACCCATTGACTGAAATATTGCCGGATTGGCTTTTCAGCGTCATTGCTCCCTTCCAGGTCCGGGGAAGGCGCAGAACAATCTGCATCCATGCAGGAGCGATCAGGTTGGGGACCCGGTCGCGCATGGGCATGGAAAGCATCAGCTTGCCATTGAGCCATTCCAGATGCAGGAGAGATACAGATTCATCATCACCGGAGATAAGAAGCTGAATGTTTTCTGTATCGTAGCTGTAGACATCAATCGTAGAACGGACCATATCCATCGCAATGGTATGTGTTTCCAGAGAAGCATAGGATTCTGACCTGTTCATGCCAACACCTCCTGTCGGATAATCTTATCATGTTTATACATGTGGTGCAAGGATTGAATCATGGATTTGTGCCCGATGCATTCTGAAGGTCAATCGATGTGATGATGTCCTCAAACAGGGCATCGACCAGCATAAATCCTTTTCCGCTGAGTGTCTGAATGCTGACTTCTGAGACCGGGACTATAGATGCAGGACTCTTGGCCTGATGAACGACAAGGTTCCAAAGGCCGGCAGGCACCTGACAGATGCCAGCAATCATGCGGCCTGTTGTTCCGGTTTTTGCCATGGCAAAGCAGCGTGTACCTTTCCCGCTTCTGCCCTGGGGTTCAAAGCCGATATCCGGAATGCACTTGCCCCAGCCGCGCTCGGTAAAAAGAATAATACTGCAGGGAGAAAAGAGCTGACATGCAAAGATGACCTGATCATCGGTGCTGACCTGCATACCGTTGACACCACCGGCAATACGGCCCTGAATCGGAATATCTTCCAGTTTCAAACGGATGGACATCGCTTTTCTGGAAACCAGCAGAAGATCATCACGAGTTGCAGCCTGGAATACGGAAACCAGTTCATCGTCTTTCTTGACGACAAAACAGGCAAAACGCTTGGAACGGATATCCAGTTCTGCACAGAGCAGACGCTTAATTTTGCCCTGCCTGGTGACAAATACAAGATCGGGCTGGGCAGCAATGGATGCAGCCGGGAGACACATCAGATAAAGCGGAATTTCATTTTCACCAAGTCCCTGGAGAATGCCTGCAAGCTGCTGGCCTCGGTCGCGTGGTTTGCATTCATTGATGGCATCGACTCTGAGGGTGAAACAGTTGCCGAGGTTCGTGAAAATATACAGTGTTTCATCCGTCTTCGTATGAAAGAGGAAAACAGCAGATTCACGGTAATCCTCCTGACTGGAGGGAAGGCCGATACGACGGAACAGCTGAGGCTGCATGCGCTTGAGCTGTCCTGCACGGGTCAGAGCGAGAACAACCTCTTCAGCAGGGGCTTTTTCTTCAGCGGGATCAAGCTGGATGTCGTTCGCGGCTTCGATGGTTGTACGTCTGTCGTCTCCGTACTGGTCCATGATCTCCTGCAGTTCGTCACGGATGACCTTCATCAGCTTTCTTTCACTGCCGAGAATGCCTTGCAGACGATGGATCAGTTTCTGAAGGTCTTCAAATTCTTTGCGCAGGGCCAGTATCTCAAGATTGGTGAGACGCTGCAGACGCATATCAAGAATTGCCTGTGCCTGTACTTCATCCAGTTCAAAGGCGGCCATCAATGCTTCGCGTGCTTCTTTAGGGGTTCGGGAAGCGCGGATGAGCCGGATCACTTCATCAAGATTATCCACGGCGACCATGAGTCCTTCCAGGATATGGGCACGTGCCTCAGCCTGATGAAGTTCGTACTGGGTACGACGGGTAACAACATCCTTCTGGTGCTTGATGAAATAGGAAATCATCGCCTTGAGGCCCATCTGAACGGGCTTTCCGTCGGCGATGGCGACCATGTTGACACCGAAGGTGACCTGGAGATCCGAGTATTTGTAAAGATAGGCGAGAATCTTCTGTGGATCGACATCGCGCTTGAGCTCAATGACCGCTCTCAGACCGGTACGGTCAGATTCATCGCGGATTTCATAGATGCCACCCAGCTGCTGCTTTTTGTCTTCGGAAAGCTGCTGGATTTTGGCGAGCATCTGGGCCTTGTTGACCTGATAGGGGATTTCCGTAATGACGATCAGCTTGCGGCCGTTGGTTCCGTCCTCGATATGCAGCCGTGCACGCACGGACAGCTTGGAACGTCCCGTTTCATATCCCAGGCGGATTTCCTCATTGCTGACCAGGACACCGCCTGTGGGAAAATCGGGTCCCGGAATAATCTGCATCAGTTCATCCAGGGAGATATCGGGATTGTCGATGACAGCAATCGTTCCGCTGATGGATTCCTTCAGATTGTGAGGCGGAATGTTGGTGGCAAGGCCGACGGCAATTCCGCTGGCTCCGTTGACCAGAAGATTGGGAAAACGGGCAGGGAGTACATCCGGTTCTTTGAGAGAGTCGTCAAAATTCAGGGAAAAGGAAACGGTGTCCTTTTCGATGTCCCGCAACATGAGTAGGGCAAGGTTGGTCATGCGTGCTTCTGTGTATCGCATGGCAGCAGCACTGTCGCCGTCGATGGAACCGAAATTGCCATGTCCGTCGACCATGGGACCGCGCATGGTGAAATCCTGAGCCATACGCACAAGTGCATCATAAACAGAAGAATCACCATGCGGATGATATTTGCCCAGACAGTCGCCGACAATACGTGCACATTTGCGGTGCGGTTTGTCAGGCGTTGTGCCCAGTTCCATCATGGTATAGAGAATACGGCGCTGAACCGGTTTGAGACCATCCTCCACGCGGGGGAGGGCACGCTCAAGAATGACATGCTCGGCATAGGGGATCATGGAATTATGCATGACCTCTTCCATGGTCATGGGAAGAATCCGGCTTGGGTCATCCTTGACAATCGGCTTTTCCGGTGCTTTTTTTCTCGGCATGTTCAGGCACCTCCTTGAGCGGCCTGATTGGGCGGCAACTCAAAATCATCATGGCGGTTGAAATCTGCGTGCTCCTGGATGTAATTCCGTCTCGGTTCAACCTTGTCGCCCATGAGGATGGTGACCAGCCGGTCAGCCTGGGCGGCGTCATCGATGGTGACCTGTGTCAGCTTGCGCTGTGACGGATCCATGGTGGTTTCCCAGAGCTGTTCCGGGTTCATTTCACCAAGCCCTTTATAACGCTGAAGGGTATAGCCTTTTCCGGCTTTCCTGGTGAATTTGTCGAGTTCCTTGTCGTCATATGCATACCAGGTATTGCTGCCCTTCTGGATGCGGTAGAGCGGGGGCATGCCGATATAGACATGACCAGCAGTGATCAGGTCCTTCATATAGCGGAAGAAGAAAGTGAGAAGAATCGCACGGATATGGGCACCGTCCTGGTCAGCATCGGAGAGAATAATGACCTTATGATATTTTAGAGAAGAAAGCGTAAAGGATTCATCAATGGATGTTCCGAGTGCTGTAATCAGGGATCGGAATTCTTCGTTACTGAGCACCTGATCCAGGCGTTTTTTCTCTGCGTTCAGCGGCTTGCCGCGAAGGGGAAGAATGGCCTGGAAACGGCTGTCCCTGCCCTGTTTGGCGCTGCCGCCTGCGGAATCACCTTCAACGATGAACAATTCGTTGTCTTCCGGATGATGACCGCGGGCGGCTGCCAGCTTGCCAACCAGGGGTGCGGCATCAAGCGAATTGGTTTTCCGGGCATTATCCCGTGTCTTTCGGGCAGCCTCACGTACGGCTGCTGCCTTGATTGCTTTGGCAACGATACTTCCGGCAAGATCTGCATTCTTCAGATTGTCGAGCCAGTCGATGAGCTTTTCAGAAATCAGGTTTTCCACGATCGGACGGACTTCACTGTTCCCCAGGCGGCCCTTTGTCTGCCCTTCAAACTGGGGATTCTTCACCATCACGGTCAGCACGCAGGTAAGGCCTTCACGGAAATCCTCACCGCTGAGATTTGCATCCTTTTCCTTGAGCACGCCGATGCGTCGGGCGTAATCATTGAGAACCTTGGTAAAGGCGGACTTGAAGCCAGTCTCATGGGTGCCGCCTTCCGGTGTGGGAATATTGTTGACATAGGAGAAGAGGGATTCAGTGTAGCCGTCATTATATTGGACAGCAGCACGGCAGATGATATCGTCGCGTGTACCTTCCAGATAGATGACATCATCCGTAAGGACGGTCTTGTCAGCATTCAGATAACGGACATAGTCCATAATGCCGCCCAGAAAATGGAAGACGCGTTCTTTTTTCTGCGGGTCACTGGTGCGTTCATCTTTCAGGGTGATTTTGAGACCTCGATTGAGGTACGCAATTTCCTGCAGGCGCCGTGCGACGGTTTCTGCATTGAAGTTGACGTCTTCAAAAATCGAAGGGTCCGGCATGAAGCGAACAAGGGTGCCGCGCTTTCTGGTATTTCCGATTGTCTGGAGTGGGCCGTCCGGTTCTCCGGCATGAATCTTGCCGGTTTTCGGGTCAACTGTTGAAGTAAAACGCATGTAGTAGTGGGTCCAGTTCAGATAGACATCGACGGTCAGCCATGTGGAGAGCGCATTGACAACAGAAGCACCGACGCCATGCAGACCGCCGGAATAGGCATAGTTGTCATTGTTGAATTTTCCACCGGCATGAAGCTTGGTATAAATCACTTCGACACCGGAAATGCCCAGTGTCGGGTGACGGTCGACCGGGACCCCACGCCCGTTGTCATATACAGAGGCAGAACCATCGGCATGGAGGGTGACATCGACTTCTGTTGCATAGCCATTACTGGCCTCGTCTACCGCATTGTCAACGATTTCCCAGAGAAGATGATGTAGTCCTCTGGTGGAGGTAGTACCAATGTACATGCCAGGACGCATGCGTACAGCTTCCAGTCCTTCGAGAACCTGGATATGGCCGGCATCATAGGTAGAAGACATAATTCAGCTCCTTGCAATCCCCAGACTGGTAATCTGGGGAAGAAGTCTTTCGAGAACCTCGTCTGCACTGAGGTTCCTTGCATCAAGGGTCAGATCTGCGTACTGCAGATAGAGAGGAACACGTTCACGATAAAGATCCTCAAAAGACTGACCATTCCGGATCACAACGCCCCGCTTTTCAAGAGAACCGGTACGGTTCTGGAGATCTTTCAGGGGAACCTCCAGATAAATGGTCAGTGCATTGGATTTCATATAAGACATGGCAGCAGGACTGTAGACTGAACTGCCGCCCGGGGCGAAAACTGTGCCTGCAAGAGAAAGAGAGAGAATCGTCTGCTCTTCGAGGCGGAGAAAACCCTGGAGGCCTATACGCGCAATGGTTGCGGAGAGTGTTTCACCTGTGCGTTTTTCGATTTCCGTATCGCCATCCAGAAAGGGGAGGGAGAGAATCCCGGACAAGCGGCGTGCGATCGTGGACTTTCCACTGCCGGGCATGCCGATGAGCACAATATGATCCATAATCAAACAATGTGAAAGGGAGGAGCTTTGTAAGCTCCTCCCAGATTTGCACTTAATAGCTGCTCTCGTGAATTTCTATGCCGGAGTAGCGTTTCAGGCCTGTGCCGGCAGGAATAAGCTTGCCGATAATGACGTTTTCCTTCAGACCCATCAGCGGATCGATCTTTCCGCGGATTGCGGATTCGGTCAGCACGCGCGTGGTTTCCTGGAAGGAAGCGGCAGCGAGGAAGCTCTCGGTGGCAAGAGAAGCCTTGGTGATACCAAGCAGAACGCGCTTGGCGGCTGCAGGGCGCTTGTCCTGTGCAATGGCTTCACGGTTGGCAACTTCAAACTGGAAGATATCAACCATGGAGCCGGGCAGCAGATTCGTTTCGCCCGCATCTTCTATACGAACTTTGCGGAGCATCTGATGAATAATGACTTCAATGTGCTTATCGCCTACGGCAACGCCCTGGGAACGATAAACAGAGAGAACTTCCTTCAGCAGATAATCCTGAACCGCCTTGACACCAAGTATGCGCATCAGGTCATGCGGGTTGATGGCGCCTTCCACAAGCATATCGCCTGCTTCGACGTGATCACCCACCTTGACATTCAGGCGGCTGCCATAGGCAATCTGATAGGAGCGGGTGTCGTTGGGATTGGTATCGCTGGTGACCTGAATCATCTTCTTGTTCTTGGTTTCAGCCAGGGATACCGTTCCACTGATCTCGGTCAGAACTGCTTCATGCTTGGGCTTTCTTGCTTCAAACAGTTCTTCAACACGGGGCAGACCCTGTGTGATATCTTCCTGACCGGCAACGCCGCCGGAGTGGAAGTTACGCATGGTCAGCTGCGTGCCGGGTTCGCCGATAGCCTGGGCAGCGATGATACCGACGGCTTCACCGATATCAACTTTTCCACCGTGGGCCATGTTCATACCATAGCAGCGGGCACAGACACCGTTTTCGCAACGGCAGGTGAGGACGGAGCGGACCATCGCTTTCTTGACGCCGTGAGAAACAACCAGCTTGGCTTTCTTGGCATCAATGGCTTCGTTGAGGTGCACAAGCACTTCTCCGGTTTCTGGATCCAGAATATCCTCAGCAGAAGTAC
>ONVN01000175.1 GCA_900321295.1 uncultured Eubacteriales bacterium | reverse complement strand
TGGCATTCATGCCATAATCCAAAACAAATTGTTCGAACCCCTGCGCACGCCATTCTTCATCTTTAAGATCATACTCGCCATTGATCCCAATTTCGAATACATGAACAGGTATTTCAATCCTGCCCCTGTATACATACAGAATGACTTTTTCTCCTGTATTAAGCGGTTCATATTGCAGACCATTATCGGAAATCTCCCAGTAGACCGATGCATGTTCAAGATCTTCATTTTTCCGTATGTGTTTTATTTTTTCAAGTGGATGAGAGACAAGTGCAGCAAAAGCAAATATCATATCTTCATTCAACATGCTGAAATTAATATATTCCTGTATATTATCTGGGATAAGCAAATCTGTTTTCATCGGAAGCCTGAGATCTGGCTGTTGCTCGCTTCCCTCCACCCTTTCTGCATGTTCATAGTCGCCATATTCATATGAATGAAAGAAGACCTGAAGATTTTGGTGCCACACCGCATAAAGATGATTTTCAGCGCCTGCTGATACATCCAGGACGATGTTATTTTCCAGTGACAGTTCTTTTTCGTTCACACTCCAGCCCAGCAATGTATATCCATCTCTTATGATTTCCACATGACAACCGGTATCCAGGTTGCCAGCCATCAGCTCAACTTCATCGACAGTATTCCCTTCAGTCTGATAGTGGAGATAGACATGCGGAGATACCTCCTGGAGTATTTCATAGTGTTGATCCTGCTGAACAATTCCAAGAGACTCTGCACAGCCTTGCCCCTGCTGTGTTTCCTCGGTCATGGACAGGCTGAAATCTTCTCCTACACTGATCATCCAAGGAAAACCCGGCAATGAATAACCGTTTTCAACGAAAGTCTCCTGCAGTCTATATTGTCTGCCTGCCTCGAATTGAATTTGTGAGCTTGGAATCGTATGAACTGTATTCATTGAAGACGACCAAATGATTTCATTGCTTTCATTATATAAACACAAAGAAGAGACAACCGATACATTCGAAGTTGCATCAACTGTATAAAACACGATGTCATCCAATGCATTCGCGTTTGTCGGATGCAGGATATGCGTTGAAGGGCTTTTGTCAGTATCCGTGCCGTCACATGAAGAAGAAAGAGAAGCGCTGCCTGATTCCAAATCATCATCCTGAAAAACAACCGCAATGAATTCACCACTGTCCAGCTTCCCCATGTTCTCTGTAATCTCCATGGCAATGGTCATTTTCATGCATTCTGCCTGGTCACTATCCCCCATATATGATGACTCTTCGAAGTCACAGGACGAATAATAAAGCCCATTCTTTGTTTGGAAAACCTGTGCCACCTTTTTCATCAAACCGTTCTGGTTTGCGGTCCAGAACGTATATGGAACGTTCTTCCCGATCGCCTTTGAAATCGCCTCCGAATGCTCTGCCAAATTCCCACTTTGTATCGTGGATGGAAGTTCAACCTGAAATGTACTCAGATATTCTTCAGCACTGTAGAAGGAATTGCCCGCCAGGTACCGAAGAGAAATTACCTTCTTTTCAAGCACGGCGTTCTCAAGTTCCTCAGGACTAATCAGCAGTTTTGTTTTTTTCGTAAATGCATAAAGCGAAAAATGATTGGCGGCAAAACGTATTTTGTTTCCATCCCACTTGCAGCTGACATGCTCCCAATTTCCATCGATCAAATGATATACATTTTGTGGTTCCTTACTTGTAATTTCCACAAGAACAGGATTGACGTCCGGCTGATAGGTTGTTCCATCCTGCATATGAAGAGACAAATCATAGATTCCCTGATTCATTCTTTTGACATCGAATGTAATATTCTCCGGAAGGATTCCTTTAAACCATATATTCGTTTCAGCATCCGTGCACGCAAGTTCCTGGTATTGTTCCTGGCCAGCACACGCAGCAGGGATGATCAGAAAAAGGAAGACCGTCAAGCACAGAAAAAAGTGCACGTTTGATTGATTGAAAAATAGTCTGACAAAAAAGCGATCCTTGATCCATCCTCTGGTGTGCGTTTCCATTTTATTCGAACTCCTCTTTTCTTAACAGTCCAGACAGCAGAGGGCAGCTGTCTGGACTTCAATGTCTGTCAAATCACGTGCCTTTCCGGACTTCCCTCTTCATTTGACCAGACGAGACAGATTCTTGAACGATAGGGTATGCCATGCAGCGTCATCGCTCTTCCCAGGCTTCTTCTTTTCTGCGTTTGAGCAGAATGACAAAGAAGATGGCGAACATCATCATAAAGGCATAAGGAGCCACATGCCGGACAATACCGGTCGGTGATACACTGTTCAGCTTATTTGTGTAGGTGATCCGTGTATTCGCATCTTCGAGGGTTGTTGTTGTGATTGGTTCTTCATTTTCCAACGTTGCAGGCCAAGTTGTGAGTGCAAGTGAATCATGACTGATTGAATCATCTGCTGCGACAGACTTTTCCCCTGCTATGGTTACAGGCGTTTTATTCTCAATTTTGATCCGATAAGTATCCAGGGTATTGTTGGTTTCAGATGATGCGACAGTTGCACGAGCATTCAAGCCGATAAGGTTCAAGACCTGTTCATGCGTAAGATTCGCGGTTGCTGTTGTTGTATTTGACGCAAGATCTGATCCAGTCTGTATGGAGCCAACAGTTGAAAAATAACCAATACCATTATTCTGAACGGTAACCGTCACCGGGAAGGCGTGGTTCGCATCCGCCATGTTTCCTTCAACCTTCTGCGTTACCTCAACGTTAAAAGTCGGGTAAAGATCGCCAACCGGAGAAACCGGATGATCAGACAGGGAAACATCCGAAATTGTATTGCATGGAAACGAATTCAGCTTACCGGTCTCCGTAGTGATGTTGGTATCTTCAGTGAAAAATGCATATCCTTTGATTTCCAGGTTAGCCGGAACTTTGGTATATGGATGCCCTTCTGCATCATTTCCTTCTTTATATCCTACATAGACATCAAGATAATGTTCTTTTTCATAGGTTGCAGAGCGTATAATTCCCGCTGCCCAGAGTGTATCCGCCGTTGTTTTATCTTCAACCTTATATCGAAACACTCCGGGAACACCAAAAGCAGAAGGTGTAAACGTGATATTCGCATAAGCGTCAATACGTCCTTTTCCATCGGTCAGGTTTACTTCGGAACTGGAAAAGCTGACTGTGACCGGATTCGTCGATACTGCGCTTGCCACACCGGGGAGCACATGTATAGTATTCTTGTCCGCATCAGTTATGGTATACTGTGAATCTGCAGCAGGAAACAGTTGAAATGTATATTCCACATTCGGTCCAAAGACTTTGCTCACATTTTGATTGATGTTTGTCACCGTGATGTCCTTTGGGATGGCAATTGAAACGGAATTCCCGATATATACGCCATTCGCTGGTATTGCCGGGACCGGATCCGCATTCGCAATTGATGCGATGCATGCAATTACAAACAAAATCCCTACGAGAAGGCCTAATTTCTGCTGTGTTGTATGTGTCATTTTTTCCTCCTGGTCATGTCTTTTCTTGTTTTAAAAAAGTAATCTTCAGTTGACAATGGAAAACCTTTATTTCAGAAACATGCTCAGGAGAATATGCGACAAGCTGTATGGATTATCCCTCCTTCCGTTGTGACCGTATTGCTGCCTGAACACTGTTTCTTCGGGCAACCTTTTCTGATAGGAAGATATCAGAAACTGACAGAATACCTTCTGCCGTCGGTCAGGATGGCATGTATTTTGCCGTTTTGATCAAGTCACCAGGACATGCATTTCATGGGAGATATTCCCGACTGAAATGCATGTCCTGTGTTTCATCTCATCTCCGCATCCCCTGCACCTCCATAACAAAGATGCAGAAGATAAAAGCGCAATTTTTTTCAGAACCCTGATGTATTCCATCTCAGGTCCTATCCACATTTCATAGCATTGACATTTCTCCTTTCTTCTGTTTCTTGAATGTGCAGCCTGGATGTTTCTGATAGTCATGGCTTTGACACACATTTGAAAGCACAGGTTTCAGACTTCCGGCCGCCCGAACTCATCACAATCAGTCAGGTCCATTGGTTTACCGCAAGATACATGGCGATTGACACTTATATATTCACGGTCACAGAATGTCTTGGATACGCGGTTTGCATTGCGGCTTTGTAGGATCAGGGGCCCCTTCAGAAAATGAAACGGTTTTTCCGGCATCCGTTCATATATAACAACACCCCGACGTACTTGAAAATGTACCGTCATTCCTGGAAAGCAAATGCATGACATGCCAGCATATGCTTCCTTTTATTCTGTTCCGTCAATCAAAAATGCCCGTATATTCTGCCTGATCAGATTGTCACGAATTCAGTGTAAACTGTACCCGGCTATGACTGCTTTACAGGCTGTTCCGGCCTGGGACTTGTTGCTTTCTCAGGAGAAACGCACATATTTCATCTGCAGTTTGAAATAATCCTCCCTATTATTTCCTATATTTCTGCCATACGGACAGGCCGTGCGGGGCTTGCTCTGTTTATGTGCTCCAGAAAGCCGTTTCAGCAGGATACAGTAAACTTCGTATGCACAGCAATATTCCTATTTGAAAGGAACACAACTTTTCTTGAACTGTTCAATGGATACTTTCAGGCCAAAAATCTCCAGAAGGCCTTGGAAATCTTGGTTTCTCTTCAAGTCTTGTTCACGGGATGCAGCATACCCGTTCTTTCCCTATACTTTCAGGGATAAACCAAATCAAAAGTAATTTCATGTTCAGCATTCTCTTTCCAGAAGACGGGTTGGATTTCTTGGCTGTCTGAAGTTGTCAGGTGGAAAAGAGAAACATGATTGTCCGGGTCGAGCAAAGCATCCTGAATTGTTGTCGTCATAATTGATACCGAAACTGAGTCTTCTGAAGGATGATATTCATTTCCATTCCCATCAATGATCAGAATGTCAAAGGCAGCAAGCAGCGTTTCTCCCGGTATATCAATGTCCACTGGAAAAGCTTTCACACAGAGCCCTTCTGGCAGACAGCCGCTGACGCGAATGACCGTATCCGCACTGCCCCCCTCTATTTCTGCAAATAACTCCCGGTACATCCGTTTCTCTGTCTCATCCATATCCAGTTCTGTAACGATATCGTTCACGTCTGCATCCTTTATCGTTCCAGGGTCGACCATTTGAGTTTCCTCCTTTCGGTTGGAATTCAAATCCTCTGCCGTTTTCTCTTCGTTCGTTTCTTCATTGACATAAATCAAATCGTTAATGCTGACAGCATCCAGCATATCGTCCTGAACCTCTTCGCTGTCAGCTGGAGTGACCAGCATTTTCGCAGAGGTTTCCTCCTTGATCGTGCTGCCTGGGGACGGACTCGAAGCTAGATCCTGTTGATTCATCGCATCATTCATGGACGAATCCGATGGTTGGCCTTTCTTATTGACTTCATGCTCGGAGATGATGCCTTCTTGAAAGTCCATCGGGATTGTTTCTTCTTCCTCGTGTTCATTTTCGATGGGGGGATGTATTTCCACCACCTTATCGTTGAAAAACTCCGGAACGTCTTCCGAATTGTTCTCGCTCTGTATTGGAATGTCCGTTTCATACAGCACATCAATCTTTTTCCTAACGCCGTTTCCAAACGGGATGATTCCGGAGTCCCTGGATTTCCATACGCCGTGAACCGTGAGTGTGATGTACAGAATCTCTGTCTGGTATTCCGCAAGATTGACCTTCAGAATGCAATCCCTGTCAATGATGTAAGAAAAGGTTCCGGCATTGCTCTTTGCGGTCCCACCTTTGTATCCATTTTCACCTGAAACGGGATGAATGCATTCAGGAATACGGTATTCCAGTATTCCTTGCGCAAACCCCATTGACTCCGTTGTCTCAAAATGGAACACAAGAGAAACTTCTGCGTTTTCTTTTTCACGCCAGTTTCCCTGGTCAAGTGAAGATGCTCCTGATGTGATTTCAACGGAGCTCAGCAGATCAGCCAGATCATACGTACACGCCTTCATTGCCTGTTCTTCCGGGCACGACGCTTCCTCATTGTGTTCACTTTCTGCAGACGTCTGTATTTCGCCAGACCTTTCCTTCTCGATCGGGATGCTTTGCATGTCGGATGGAATCATTGCTTTTGTAACATCGGAATACGCACAGTTCCCTTCCTCTGAAAGATTCATCGTATCCGGAACAATATTATCTTCGGAGATACATTCCACGTGTTCGTCTTCCATGTTTTCGGCGGGCCATGCTGCCTGGATGTTGATAAGGTCATATATTTCTTTTTCATCCATTGACGTTTCTGCATTAGCCGAATCATGTTCCCACTCGTAAAGTGCTTCGGCATCCATGGACACAGTCTGAGAGGATTCGAATTGATTGTTTTCCGTCAAAGACGTACTGCTTTCAAGAGCTTCCTGCACCAGTGACCCGGTTGTTTCCAACGTGCAATTGTTGTGTTGTCCTATTTCCTGATTGTCGGTTGCTTGTTCCTCGGACTGAAGAGGTGCTGAAACAATTGTTTCAGTTTCTGTTTCCAGGTCAGAGTCGCTTCTCTCTGGTGCACCCGTGCCAGAATCTTCCTGTGCATCGGAAAGGGAGACTGTTTTTTCAGCTTCCTCCATCGTTTCCACCGTATTGTTCTCAGCGAAAGAACCCGCATCTGGTTCCAAATCGTCGAATTCATTTTTATAAGACGCATGATTGTTCGCTGCCTGGTCTGCATAATCTATTTGTTCCTCGCAAAACCCGCATGGAAGCAGAACCATGACCAGCAGGGCAATAAACCACGTCATCTGTTTACAACACTTCATGATTCTTTTACTCCTTTTTTCCCTTAGAAGTCTTTGCAGCTACCAAAGAACACTCTGTCAAAACACAGATCAACAGCCATCAGAAGCAACATGAGTGGTGTGTACGTGTCAACAAGTGTCATGGGATCATGTAGGTTTTGAGTCAGAATAAAAGTGCATGCTCCAGCGCACAGAATGATTCCTTCTGCCAGTATGCCGGCTCGCATCTTCCCTGTTTTTTCTGCTTTGGCCCATAGATCTTTTCGAAATGCTGCTCTGAACCTGCACAGGCATTTGTCCACTGGAAGCAGAAAATAGGCCATGGAAAGAACTGCAACTAAATCCACAACTGAGAAACGGTGATTGTCTACCTCGTGCCCAACTGCCTTCCGGACAACTGGATGCATTCCTTCTTCTTCCTTTCCTTTGCTTTGCGAAAATGTCAGACAGTCATTTTTGGGCACAAGTTTTGCGAATACAACGGTTCTTCCATAGGAAAATGCCGTGGAACAGGTGGAAAGAGCCAATACCGGAGACGTTTCTGTGCCTGGAAGATCTTC
>ONVN01000364.1 GCA_900321295.1 uncultured Eubacteriales bacterium | reverse complement strand
CCGCCTCCATCAGTTCCGCCTCTTCGGGAAGGAGAACAAGATTCACAAACAGAAGCGGCGTTCTTTCTTTCATCCGGTAGGCTATATGCAGCGTCACAGGTCCTTCTGCTGCCTTCGCTTCCTCTCCGGAGATTTCCTTCCCGTTTCTGAGAAGGGTCACCCGGGGAATCGTGTTCAATTCTTCCGTTCCCGCACCCTGATAACCAATGTCTCTGCCATCGGTCTCCCAGATCAGATTTGGACCGTCCGCAGAAAAGGATCCATTCCCATGGAGTGGTTCGATTCCTGTCAGTCTGCTCATATCCTGAAGTACATCCGCACCATCCCGGTTCTCTAGATGCACATAGTCCGTCACACTCTGGACCTGCCCATCCGCGCCAATGATCCCATATACCCTTTGATGCTTCACGCACTCCGCATATGTTGATGTGGATGACAGAGCAAGCATCACCGTTACTGCAAGGGATATCATGCGTTTTTTCATTATAGTCTCATCCTTTCCGCTGATCCGAATCTGCGTGCATTCTTCATTCCAGCTGTGCTTCTTACAATGATGCGGTCAAGGACGATCAGCATCACGGGTAGGAAGAAAAGAACTGCAAGGACCGAAACCGCTGTGCCCAGGGCCGTCATACGGCACAGCATGGAAACCAAATCAATACGCGCATACAGGCTGGAAGCCATTGCTGCAGCAAAGAATGAAATGCCCCCTGCAAGAATCGGATGCGCTGTTTCACTCACTGCAAGACTTACGGCCTCTCTTCGTGGTTTTCCACCGCCTCTTTCCCGGGTATAGCAGCCTGTCAGCAAAATGGCATAGTCGATAGTCATGGCCAGCTGGACCGTAAAAATCACAACGGGTACAGAGAATGGGACGACTGTCCCAGCATAGAACGGGACACTCAGTGTAACAAGAATGGCAAATCCGGTGACAGCCACCGTTACAATAGGAAGCGTCACCGATTTCTGCACAAAAGCAAGCACAAGAACCAGCGCGAACATCAGGATCAGTGCAGCCTTGAAAAAGTCTTTTTTCGCACGGGATGCCATTTCCCATGTCAAGGAGGCCTCCCCGGTCACGACAGCCTCTGGGTCCATCTGTTTCAGGAGCCTGGATATTTCTTCCACCTGGACCTGCATTGCATCGGATGGCACAGCATAGGCGGAAGGGACAATCAGCAGCTGATGGCTTTCACTTCGGAAAGTGGAAAGGACAGAGTGTGGAAGAAAAGCTTCCGGAACCCCGTCACCCAGAATGGTATGCAGCCCAAGTACAGTACGAATTCCATCCAGTTCCTTCATCTTCGAGGCCAGCTTCTGGATTGTCTTCGGCTCCACCCCGGCATCCACCAGCAGCATATGGGCAGAGCCGAGTTCAAAATGCTGCGCCAGTTTTTCCTCCGCCTCAACCGAAGACAGTTCTCCCGGTTTTTCAGGCCATAGATCATGGCTGATGGCAACATGCATGCACCCATAACATGCAACTCCAGACATAAGGACAAACAAGATACCCAAAAATCTAGCATGACGCAGAATGAATCTGGACAGTGTACGGGCTTTCGGAAGAATCGGCGTGTGGGATGTGTTCTCAATCGCGCCATCCGTTGCAAGAAGCATGCAGGGAAGAAGCAGAATGGTGCACACCACGCTCAGCGCAACACCTTTGATCATGACCAGGCCGATTTCCTGCACAATGGACATGGAGAGCATCCCAATGGAGGCGAAGCAGGCAATCGTTGCCGCCCCTGACCCGAGTATGGAAGGAAACACCCTCACAACGGTCCGGGCCATGGCTTCTTCATGATTGGGCTGCTTCTGCTTTGTCATCCTGTACGCATGCCAAAAAAACACAGCATAATCGAGGGTTACTGCCATCTGCAGGACAACAGATGCCGCTCTTGTCAGATAACTGATTTCACCAAGAAAGAAGTTTGTGCCCAGATTCCAGAAAGCACTGACAAGGATGCAGATCAAAATGAGAAACGCAAGAAGAAAGGAATCCAGTGTCAGCATCAGGAACACAACACTTGTACCAACAGCGATCAGGATAAAGACATTCTCCCGTTCTTCCACGCATTCCCGGACATCCGCTGCAACAGCAGAGAGTCCGGAAAGGAAGCACTGTCCTCCTGCAATGGCGCGAATTTTCTCCACAGCATGAACGGTTGTTTCAGAAGAAGCCGTATCATCAAAGAAAATGCCAATCAATCGTGCATCTCCGTCCGTAACAGCAGCGCGCAGCGAATCCGGAAGGAACCCGGAAGGAAGCATGCCCCCTGTCAGACTTGAATAGCCGAAGACAGAATCCACATGTTCAACCCTTCTCATCTGCATCTCGAGTTCGTACTCCTGTTTTTCTGTAAAACCTTCGGTCACCATCAGGGAGAATGCACCTTTTCCGAACTCGTCCATCAGGATCTTCTGTCCCCTGACAGAATCCAGCTTGTCCGGAAGATAGGTAAACAGATCAAATCTGGCTTTTCCCGCAGTCATGCCAAAAAAGGCTGGCACCACCGACAAAAGACAGATCAGGATCACCAGCGTTTTGTGCCGGATCATCCATTTTGCAAAACGGTTCACCACGGTTCACTCCTTCAATGGCCACGGAAAGGCTCACTTCTGTCCACGCCTGTTCCCGACAGAAGTGTACAATACTTTTTCTTTTCGGGAATCTGTGGAAAACTGCAGGGCTGTCCCGCACGGAAAAATAGTTTTCTTGTGCAGGACAGTCTTGCATCTCCCTCAAGCAAAGCATAGAATACTGATGCATCTTATTCATCAGGAGGTGTTTTCCATCGGATATCTATATGAAACCCACATGCACACCTGCCAGGCAAGCGCATGCGGCAGATCAACAGGCAGAGAGCACGTACGCAGATATAAGGATCTTGGTTTTACCGGCATTATTATAACAGATCATTTTTTTGGTGGGAACTGTGCTGTGCCCAGGAATCTTCCATGGGAAGAAAAAATCCACCGGTTTTGTGCCGGTTTCGAGGATGCTTTTGAGGAAGGGCAGAAAGTCGGCCTTGATGTTTTCTTTGGATGGGAGCAGGGATATGGTGACGATGAATATCTGGTCTATGGGCTGGACAAACAATGGCTCCTTGAGCATCCGGAAATTGAAAAGTGCAGCCGCACCCGCCAGAAAGCTCTGGTTCACGAAGGCGGCGGCGCTGTGATCCAGGCTCATCCCTTCCGTATGCGTGATTATATGACCTACATCCGCCTTGGCCTGTTCTATGCGGACGGTGCGGAAGTCGCCAATGCCGGCAATCTGCCCGTTCACGATACCTATGCTTATCATTACGCACAGGAATTTGGCCTGGTCATGACCGCCGGAAGTGACAACCACAATTCTGACAAGGTACAGTCACAGGATCAGCTGTATGGCGTTTCCCTTGATCAGAAACTGACCCGCATTCAGGATTATGTTGACCTGATCCGAAGCCGCGGTCCGATTCATCTGCATGTTCCGGAGGAACGGTTTTCTGCCGATCCGGAGTCTTCCGAACCTCTGCACTCCTATTGGATTGACAGTTATGAGAATCTGATCCCTACAAATCGTCTCTGGATTCAACCTTTCATCCCAACGGATTCCGACTGAGCTGTTTCCCGCTGCAGACTAAGGATCTGCAGCGGTTTTTCTGCATTTGCCTGGTCTTCGAAAAAAACACTTGCGTTTTTGGAAAGAGTATGCTATCATACCACTCGTTGCCGATGCTGATATAGCTCAGTCGGTAGAGCGCATCCCTGGTAAGGATGAGGTCCCCAGTTCGAATCTGGGTATCAGCTCGCAAAAACCGTGAAACAAGCGT
>ONVN01000339.1 GCA_900321295.1 uncultured Eubacteriales bacterium | reverse complement strand
GGACAGCGTTTCAAAGGCATACCGGAACTGGAGGAACAGGCGCTTGCCTATATCCGGGAGCACGGTCCGGTCAGCAGTGATACCCTTCCGATCCCCGGCAAGGTTTTCTGGCATTCTTCCATGCACTGGAGCGGCAACTGGGAGCGCGAATCCCAGGCGGCGAGATCGGTGCTGGAGCAGCTGTATACAGACGGCACACTGGTGATCCATCATAAAACCGGATCCCGCAAATACTATGATCTGGCAGAAAACTATTTTGACCGGGATTTCCTGAAGGCAGAAAACCCATGCCCGGACCGGGCATCTTTCCTTCAGTGGCGCGTGGCACGGCGGATCGGAGCCATCGGGCTTCTCTGGAACCGGAGGTCGGATGCCTGGCTCGGGATTGAAATGAACACGGAAGAACGCAATGCGGCGTTTGCGGACATGGAAAAGCAGCGGCGCATCCTGGAAGTTCAGGTGCAGGATATCCGCTTTCCCGTCTGGATGCTCCGTGAAGACCTTCCGCTTCTGGAATCGGTGCTGGACGGAAATGCCGACATGAAAGCCCGCATGGAATTTCTGGCGCCGCTGGACCCGATGCTGTGGGACCGGAAACTGATCGAAGCAGTCTGGGATTATCAGTACTCATGGGAAATCTATACGCCGGCTCCAAAACGCAGGTACGGATACTATGTGCTTCCCGTTCTGTACGGTCAGGAGTTGGTGGGAAGGATCGAGGCGGCAGCCGATAGAAAGACAAAGACACTGGAAGTCCGGCATATCTGGTATGAACCAGGTGTACGGAAGAACCGAAGGCTGCAGAAGGCTATGGATGCGGCAGTCGGGCGGTTTGCAGGTTTTAATGAATGTGACCAGGTGAAGGGCATGGAGGACAGTGTCGGAGAAACGCCGCCGGAGGAAAACAGATGATGTCTGATCTGCTTCGAATAAACTGCATATTTTTTGGTTTTCCTGTCTTTTGGATGCCACACGGCAGTGTGGAAGACATGCAGGCCGCCCTCAGATGCATGGAAAAACGCATGGTGATAACGGGAAACGAGCACATCCCAGCTGCGAGCCTGTGGACAGACGGTGGAATAGTTGTCCCAACGATGATCCTTCATGACAAGCGTCAGAATCTGACCTTTCAGTTCCCTGTTGTTGACCGAGGTGTGGAAAGGAACGAAAACATCAGGAGGATCGCGGCCAGCAGTGCGACCCCTTTCTTCGTGGTTTCAGAACCTTTCCGGTTTCATTCATCCACAGAAAAAAGGCAGCATTTCGTTTCCGGAATGCTGCCTTCGTGACGAAAAAGGAAAATCAGGGCAGAAGGGCTTTTAGCGCGCTGCATGCCGCATCAAATGCCTCATCGTTGGAGGAGAAAACATAATTGCCTCCGCCGACAATGCTGCGGTCACCCTTGCGCTCAAGTCCTTTCAGTCCGTCAAACACGGCGAGATGGGGTTCTACGGTCATGTCGCATCCACCCTGACCGAGGAAGGCACGGAGCACTTCACCGACATGTCCATCGCCTTTTCCGGCGGGAACGACACTGCTGTCGCTGAAGAGAGCGTCCTTGATATGCATATAGTGAATGCGGTGCTTCAGCATCTCCCAGGCTTCCAGCGTATCCTGACCGCACTGGACAAAGTTCGCGGGGTCAAAAACCCCATGAAGCTCGGGAACCTCCGTCAGAACATCCAGACAGCGGGAAGCCACATCGCCGTAAATCCCTTTTTCATTTTCATGGCACAGCGCGATGCCGGAACCGGCACTGACTTCCACCATGCGGTGCAGACGGTCCAGGACCTGGCTGCGGAAAAGCGAGGGATCCTTTCCTGCAGGCAGGAAGAAGGAAAACATACGGATATTTTCTGCGCCGAGAACAGAGGCTACTTCCAGTGTATGGCGGAGGCTGTCCAGGTGCTCCTCAAAGGAGCCCTTTTCAATATCAATTTTTCCAAGAGGCGAACCGATGGACCAGGTGATCAGCCCGGCATCATCGAGCTTTTTCCGGACCTCACGTGCTTTATCCAGGGAAATGGCGGAAACATTCTCACCATCAACGTTTCGGATTTCAAGCCCCTGCAGGCCGTTGCGCAACATGGCTTTGATCTGCTCATCAATCCGGGGGCTGGCTTCATCAGCGAAAGCATAAATGTGCAGGTTACCCAAGGAAAGGACCTCCTTTAGTCTTGTGAATCGGGAAAGAGGCGGATTTTCTCCGGCATTTACCAGTTGACCTGCCAGCGGTCGGAGTACTGTCCGTCCGGCTGATGCGAAGAGGCCGGGGCATGATCGACATACCGGGAATTCTTCTGGTGTTCAGCGAGCAGGGAGTCAAAGGCGGCTTCATCCAGCGGAAGGGAAACCGGTTTCGAATTCTGCCATGCGGAGAGATAGGCCGCATTGGAGAGCGTGAGCTCATTGAGTCCGTCTTCTGCAGGGGAGAGAAGCGGTGTTCCGTTCAGAATCGCCGAGGCGAAATTGCACAGAATGCCGGCATGTGCGGTTTCCTTCTCTTCCGGTACCCATTCTTCGTAATCCAGAGGAATATGAGGCGAGTTGGAATCTGAGGCAAAACGCACCACATTTTCATCCTCACGGAGCAGCCAGGATTTCAGTTTGCCGTCTTCAAGAACAAGCTTGCCGCGTGTTCCGGAGATTTCAAGGCGGTTCGTGCCGGGATATTCGCCCGTGCTCGTAATGAAGATGCCGGATGCACCGTTGGCATAGCGGACCATGAGGGTGGCATCGTCCTCCACCTCAATATGATGATAGCGGGCCATATCGCAGCGGGCCGTGACTTCAACAGGCATGCCACAGATCCACTGCCAGAGGTCCAGGTTATGGGGTGCCTGATTGAGCAGGACGCCGCCGCCTTCGCCCAGCCAGGTGGCACGCCAGTCACCGCTGTCGTAATAGTGCTGTGTACGGTACCAGTTGGTGATGATCCATACGCTGCGCTTCAGCTCACCGAGACGTCCGCTGCGGACAATTTCCCGGGCACGCTGGAAGATGGGACTGGTGCGCTGGTTGAGCATCACGGCAAAGACCTGGCCGGAGGCTTTTCCGGTTTCCACGGCTTTGCGTGCACTGGAAAGGCGGATGTCCAGAGGTTTTTCGCTCAGGGCATGGAGACCGGCATGCAGGGCAGCTTCTGCGATGATGCTGTGGAGGGGATGCGGAACGGCAATGATGACAGCATCAAGGGTTCCGGAAGCGATCAGAGCTTCCCAGCTGTCATACATCGCAGTGCCCGGCAGTTCCCGGGAGGCCCATTCCAGGCGTTCGGGACGGAGGTCACATACGGCGGCGAGCTTCATGCCGGGGATTGCGCCGGAATAGAGGCACCGGGCATGGGCGCTTCCCATGTTTCCGATACCGATGACAGCAGTGCGAATGACATCCATGATGAATTCATGCCTCCGATAATGACATTAATAGGTTCCCTGGGTATCGGTGAAGACCGTCTCGCCGGCCGTCTTGCGGCGGGAGGTTGCCACGCGCTTCTTGAGCTCGGCTTCATACAGGTCTTCATCAAAGGGAAGTTCAACCGGCTTTCCGAGGAAAGCGGAAAGATGCATGGCGTTGGAAAGGGTCAGGCCGTTGATGCCTTCTTCGCCGCCGGCCACAAGGGGCTCGCCGCGCAGGATGGCGCCGGCAAAAGCCTCGAACACACCTTGATGCTGCGGGTTCAGACCGTCGGTTTCCACTTCCACTTCATGGGCGGGAACCGAGGCAAACGGGATCTTGTTGGTCTTGGTCCAGTCCTGTTCCAGCTGGTCGAATTCGAGCAGATAGAGCTTGTCATGCTCAACAATCAGCTGTGCACCGTCCATCTGTACTTCAAAGCGGTTTGTTCCGTGAGGATCGCCGGTGGAAGTGATGAAGACACCGGTATGTCCGTCTTCATATTCCATCCAGGTCGTGACATCGTCTTCGACTTCAATATCGTGCCACTGGCCATAGCGCATGAAGGACTGCACCTTCTTGGGCATGCCGAGAATCCACTGCCAGAGATCCAGCTGATGCGGGCACTGGTTGAGCAGAACACCGCCGCCCTCACCGGCCCAGGTGGCACGCCAGTCACCGCTGTCATAATAGAACTGGCTGCGGTACCAGTTGGTGATCAGCCAGTTGGCACGGCGGACACGGCCGTATTTTCCGCTCTGGATGAGTTCACGCATCTTGCGATAGAGGCAGTTGGTACGCTGATTGAACATCATGCCAAAGACGACATCCGGATGCTTTTTGGCTTCTTCGTTCATTTCGCGGACCTGGTTGGTATAGACACCGGCAGGTTTTTCGCACATCACGTGAATGCCGCGCTTCATGCATTCCATGACATAACGCGGATGGTCATAGTGCGGAATGGCTACAACGCAGGCGTTGATCAGACCGCTGTCGAGCATGGCAATGGCATCGTCAAAATAGGCGATGTCAGGAGAAATGGTTTCCTTTGCCCAGGCAATGCGGGCGGGGTTGATGTCGGCAATTGCGACGAGTTCAATATCGGGGACCCAGTTGTCAAGCTTCAGACGCTTTGCGTAAGTCGATCCCTGATTACCAATACCGATGATGCCAAGACGAACTTTTTCAGCCATAACGTCAGCCTCCTGAAAGTGTGTTTGTTGATTGGAAATCGGTTCTCCTGAAAGAAAGCACAGAGGAACCAGAGGAAAGAGAAATCGGTGCATTGTTCCTGTCGGGGAGTATTATAACGGAAATCAATGGAAACACAAGAAGCGCAGCATAGGAAAAAACGCTTTATTTTGCAGGCTGGGTGTGGTGGAACTGTTCGAAGTATGCCTGGGGGGAAAGACTGTTCTGATTCATAAAGGCACGGTAAAAACCTGCATAATCGTTGAACCCGCTCTGCTTGGAAGCAGGACCGGGGGAGATGCCCCGCTGCATGAGGAGCTGGGCATAGAGCACGCGCTTGGAGAGAATATACTGATAGACAGAGATGTTTGCGTAGCTCTTGAATTCATGCAGAAGGGTATATTTGCTGATAAAAAACTGGGCCGATAAATCATCCAGCGAAAGCGGTTCCGTAATATGGGTGTTGATATAGCGGATGACTTCACTGATCCGCTCGGGCGGCTTGGCGCTGACGGGGTCGCGCCGCTGGACAATACGGCATATCATGAGTGCAAGCGAGTTCATGCGCAGATGCTGAAGCTCCCGGTCAATCGGATCATTCTGGTTCTCATCCTGCACATAGGCATCGATCAGACGGACAATCGGATCGCTGGTTTCTTCTCCGATATGATAACAGTAATCCTTTCTGCGCATCGCGTCTTCGAGAATATCAAGGATTTGCACCTGATCATTGGAAAAGTTGTGCAGGGCCTGGCGCGTTACATAGAAGTAGGCGCGCTCATAGGGTGTATGTGCATCCAGCACATTGGCCCTGTGCAGCGTACCGGGAGGAAAAATAAAGAGATCCATGGGCCGTGCGTCAAAAATCTCATCCTCAATGACGATCTGGACTTTTCCCGTGAGGAAAAGGTAGAACTCATAGTGAGGATGTACATGAAATTTCGGCATGTACCAGTCATTGCTGTATCGGTGAACGGCACCGAAATCATCGCCATCCTGAATGTCGTTGGCTTCAATCCAGGTAATTGCATCCATCCTGCATCAGCTCCCCGAATATCATAAAAGGTATTCTTTGAAAGTATAGTACAGCAACATTCACAATAAATCAAGCAAGATCATCAATTGCAAGCGCAATATGGCTCATGTAATATTCTAAATATATTGAACCAGATTTTCCATTCGGATAATGGCCGGGTGGATTCCATGAACATGCAGATTTTGGTTTCTGATTGATGACTGGAGGCGGAAAAATGCAGAAAAAAGAAGTCAAGTATAAACGCATGGGCTTCTTCAAAACCTTAAAGACCTACCGATGGCTTTACCTGATGCTGATCATCCCCCTGACACAATATTTCCTGTTCCGGTATGCTCCATTGTCAGGATTGCAGGTCGCATTCAAGGACTTCAGTGTCTTCAAGGGAATTGCAGGAAGCCCATGGGCAAACCCGATTTTCAAGTATTTTTCGGAAGTGTTCAACAGCCCTCAGTTCTGGCATGCTGTGAAAAATACGGTCAAACTGAATTTGCTCGACCTGATCTTCGGTTTCCCGATGCCCATCATCCTGGCGATCATGCTGTATGAAATGAATTCCCTCAGGCTGAAGAAGGTCTACCAGACCCTGATGTATCTGCCGCACTTCCTGTCCTGGGTTATCATCGGATCCCTCGTCGCCAAGATTTTCGGCACCAGCGGTCCCATCAATAACCTGATTACTTCGGCAGGCGGAAAATCCGTCAACTTCCTGATGGACGAGGGAAACTGGGTTGTCATGTATGTGGTGACCGGTATCTGGCAGAGCGCAGGCTGGGGCACCATCATCTACCTGGCTGCCATTTCCGGCGTGAACACAGAGCTGTATGAAGCCGCCGAAGTGGATGGCTGCGGACGCCTCCGCCGCATCTGGTATGTCACCCTGCCCTGCATCATGCCCACCATCGTGATCATGCTGATCCTTCAGCTCGGCCAGATGGTTGGCATCGGATTCGAACGCCCCTACGTCATGATGAATGACATGGTGCGCAATTCCGCTGACGTTATTTCAACCTTCGTGTACAACCGAGGCATTCTGAACCGTCAGTATCCGTTTGCAACCGCTGTTGATATCTTTGGTTCCGTTGTGAACATGTGCTTTGTCATCGGTGCCAATGTGATCACACGCCGCATGGGAGAGGGGGGTCTGTTTTGAGTAATACTGCTGCTGTAAAAAAGCCCGGTAAAGCCAAAGGCCGCCGCTACATGGGGTCGGAAATTGTCTTCAACGTGATCCTGACCCTGTTCGTCCTCCTGTGCATTCTTCCAGTGATACATGTCATCGCCAAATCCATGTCCGGCCGTGCTCCGGTTCTGGCCGGCAAGGTCTACCTGCTTCCCAAGGAACTGGATTTCAATGCCTATGTGTCGGTTTTCAATGATCCGACCATGCAGACTTCCATGTTCTTCTCCGTCCAGTGGACGCTGATCTACACGGCCCTGGCCATGGTTTCGACCATTCTTCTGGCCTATCCGCTGAGCCGTCATTACCTGCCGGGCCGGAAAGTCCTGATGATCATTGTGCTGATCCCGATGTATTTCACGGGCGGCACTATCGCGAACTTCCTGTGGGTCAAGCAGATGGGTCTCATCGACAGCCCCTGGTCCCTGGTTCTTCCGATTATGACCAGTACCTACAATACCATCATTCTGCGCAACTTCTTCGAATCGGTTCCGGCGTCGCTGGAGGAAAGCGCCAAGCTGGACGGCTGCAATGACCTGCAGATCCTGATCCGCATCATTCTGCCGCTGTCCACCGCATCCCTTGCGACCATCGCCCTGTTCTATGCAGTGGCCCGCTGGAACAACTATGCCGACGTCCGTTACTATATCAATACGTCCAGCAAGTTCACCCTGCAGATGAAGCTGTATCAGGTTGTGTTTGCTTCCTCCTCCTCGGATGTGAGCATGGTGGAAGGCGGCAAGAACTCCGTGCTTGCTGAAACCATCCAGTGCGCAGCAGTTGTCTTCTCCACGGTTCCGATCCTGATTGTCTATCCGTTCCTGCAGAAGTATTTCGTTCAGGGCGTGATGATCGGCGCTGTGAAGGAATAATCCATCGGTTGATACCGGTCAAGGCCGGTGCAATAAAGTACGTTTACCAAAAAAAGGAGGTTTCCCCATGAAAAAGATCCTGTCTCTGGTTCTGGCACTGGCGATGCTGCTTTCCATCGCAGCCATCCCGGCTTCTGCAGAAACTGCGGAAGTGTTCCGCTATGATCAGCCGATCACGCTGAAGGTCTCCGTTTTTGACCGCGGCAACACCGGCGGCACTGCTCCTGACAACAACCACTGGACCAAGTGGATTCAGGAAAACTTCGGCGATCCCCGCAACATCAAGATTGAGTGGGTCGTCATCCCGCGTTCTGAGGAAGAGTCCAAGCTGG
>ONVN01000188.1 GCA_900321295.1 uncultured Eubacteriales bacterium | reverse complement strand
TCAGTCCTACATCAACCAGTGCAACGAAGTGTACTCCACCTACATGAAGTACATCTGCTTCGGTCAGTATTCCGGTACTGCTGAAGAGATCGTCGCTGAATTCCAGGATGCCCTCCGTGCTGCTGGCTGCGATGAAGTCACTGCAGAAATTCAGAGACAGATCGACGCAACATACAAACAGTAATTGCTCAGAAGCTCTGAAACAGGGACCGGGATGCCGCTTTGCGGCATCCCGGTTTTTTGAGCCGATACAGCTGACGGACAATTCCTCTGTACAGACGGTTATCATCCGTTCTCTGTCTGTTCTGCGGTGCAGATTTGGATGCTTTTCCACATGATGCAGGGAGACTGCTGGCTGCCCATGGCCAAAGTTCCAATTGACACGCTGATTCTTTTATGCATAATACGAAAGAATGAATCAGGTACTGTGCTGCAGGAAGAAAAACATTCTGTGACGCACAGGACCGAAGGTAAAGGCAGATGACTGTTCTATGCTGCATTATAAAAAACGGAACCGTCAGGATGAAGTAGCCGTCGAGAGGGCGGACAAACCCGGCAACGGACTCTGGGAGCAGGAGCAGGAACTGGTGCTCAAAATCAAAAAACATGAACTGTTTGATCCGCATGTTCTTCTGCCGCATGCAGAACTGAATGAGGTCGTCTATAAAAGCACCAACATGTTCCTCGAAAAGTATAAAGGCGACAAAATGAAGCTGACCATTCTGACGGATCCGGTCAGCGATGCAACCCAGAACACATTCCGTGAAGCGTATCTGGCCCATTACAGGGATGAATACAATAAAGTCAACCGGTTTCTGAAGCGCCGTCTGATCCGTTCCATCGTTCTGATGATTGTCAGTCTTACCGCTTTCGTGATCGGTGCCCACGTGAATGGATATGCCGTGTTTCTGAGTGTAATTGTCAATATGGGTGCGTTTTGTCTCTGGGAAGTGGGCTATTCCCAGTTTGCCGCACGGGATGCAATTGAGGAGAAACGACGAATTGTGCGTGCAATGCATGCCCAGATCGAATTCTGCTGAAGGGCCCTCCCGGGGCTCCTGATGGCTGCGCAGTCAGTCCATCCATGGAGAATGTGAAAACTGAATGCTTTTCACATTCTTTTTTTGTTCAGAAAAGAACTGGCAGGCCTGGACGCAAAAGAACCGGCTTCCTTTTTCAGGCAGGAAGCCGGTTCTTTCTGTGTTAGATGGTGAATGCCTTTTGCAGCACGGGGAGGTAGGTAATCAGCAGGTAAGCGGTCAGAGCAGCCAGCACAGCGATCAGAACAATGTTCTTGATCCGGCGTGCTTTGGCGGTGCGCAGACGGCTGTCGGCGAACTGCTGATCGTTCATGCGGCCATACTGGATCATCTTGAGGACAGAGTAGATCAGATAGATTGCCAGGAGGCCCATCAGCACCCACAGACCAATCTTGTAAATGGGTGTGCCGACTTCAAACTTGACATTTTCACCGCCCAGACCGTTGACGGCCAGGCTGTTTGCCTGGTGGTAAAGCACCAGATGGGTGGAATCGCGCAGATAAGCACGGCACCAGTTGGCCTTCACGTCAGAGAGCCTGAATTCGGTGGTGGACAGGACCAGGTTTGCACCGGCTGCGAGCATCTTGTCGATCATGACGGGGTCCATGCTGGCCAGATAGTCGGTGATGAAGATACCGTTGAAGCCCCATTCTCCTCTGGTTACGTTGGTGAGCAGGGGATAGTGGTCGCCGCTCCAGGTGCTGCCGATACGGTTCATGGAAAGCATGATGCCTCGGGCACCGCCGTCCTCAACGCCCATCTGGAAGGGCTTCAGATAGATTTCACGGATGGCCTGCTCCTGGGCCCAGACAGACACCTGGTTGTTGGCCGCGCGGTTGGTTTCCTGGTCGTTCAGGGCGAAGTGTTTCATGTACACGTATACACCCTTGGTCTGGATATTCTTGATGATGTTGGCTGTGATCCGGCCGGACTGGAAGGGATCTTCGGAGAAGTACTCATAGTTGCGGCCGGAAAAGGGAGAACGGTGCAGATTGGTGGCCGGAGCATACCAGCCTGCCGTCTTGGTCAGGATGGCGTCTTCGCCCATCAGTTTGCCGTATTCATTGGCCAGCTCCTGGTTCCAGGTGGCGGCCAGCACAATGGTGTTGGGGAAGCCAAAACCACTCTTGCCGGTGATAAAGTTGGAAATACCTGCGGGACCGTCATATTCAAAGGTCTTTGGCTTCTGAATGGATTCGATGTCCTTGGTGCCATAGCCGGAATTGCCGAAGAGGATATGCTGTTCAGACAGCTTGGTTTGATTCAGCAGTTCTTCCCACTTGGGATCGTCATAGGCAAGGCCCTTCAGCTGAACCAGGGTCAGAGGAGTTTCGGGCGTTGCGCCGTAGGTGTAGTCTTCCTTGGAGGGAAAAGGCTTCTTTGCCAGTTCCGCCAGGTCCACGCTGTCCGCACCGTATTGAGCGAAGGCTGCAGCAATCTTCTCAGGCATGATCACGGTACCTGCTGTGCCGGCAGCGTCTGTGTTCTTGGACAGGCCGGCTACTTCGCTGGTGGAGTAGCGCAGGCCGTTGCTGTCCATGACAGACCAGTCGCTTCTGGAAAGGTAGACCGCGTCTTCAATGGAGTCGTTTTCGAACTGGTTCGTGACTTCCGCCCCGGTCACGGCGGTGTTCAGCTTGCGCAGGCTGTCGACGGAGAAGGTGCCTGTCAGTGCAGCGTTCCCGTCAGCCGTCATGCCGTTGGCTGCAGTAAAGCCCTTGGCGGCCAGGATATTGTTGGCT
>ONVN01000438.1 GCA_900321295.1 uncultured Eubacteriales bacterium | reverse complement strand
TGTCAATCCAATCGAACATCACCATGCCGACGACCTGCCCCTCCCGGACATCAACGGCAACTCTGTTGTTCTCTGATGTCATGTACACATAGATATGTTCCTGGAGTTCTTTTCCGAATCCACTCTTGAACAGGTCCGGTCTTCCCTTTGCATGAAGAGTGTTTACTTCTCTTCGAAGTTTCTGAATCGGACCGATTTCTTCTTTTTTTGCATAACGTACCAAAGTCTCACGCTCCTTTCTCATCCTTTTTTCCTTTTTATGAATAAATACAGCCGGGAAGCAATTTCCCGGCTGTCACCATCAAGCATCCGGATCCAGTTCCTCAAATCGCCGACACCATGTATATTTCGAGATTGCGCTTTGAACTGCATTCGGACAATAGGTATTCAGAAGATTACGAATATACGGCGGAAGAGAATGATTGTATTTCACTTCCAGAATCATCTCGCCATGATCAAAGGGTGGCACAGTTGCCACATAAGGGTCGAACAGATCGATCGATCGCATCCCGGTACGCAGCTGTTTGTCAAATGTGATACGCACTTCTTCTGCAGGATGCAGATAGGCTTCACGGACATAGTCCACAAGAACGACAGGCCGCAGAAGGTTGATCGTCATTTCCCGATATACATCGTTGAGAAGACCTGACCGGGTGTTCTCAAGGCCTGTCGGATCACCCGCCATCAGCTGCTCACACAGTTCCCTTGGAATCGAGATGGAGCGTTTTGAAATCAGCGTGCCAAACTTGGTTTTGCATTCCATCTTGATCACTTTGTCTGAATAGTTGTAAATGCGGATTCTGTACTTATCCCGGTTCTGAACGCCTGCAATCTTATCAAACAGAGCGGAATTCCATACGGTGTCAAAGTAAAGGGAACGAATGGCGTATTCATTGTTCTCATCCCCATTCGGATCGCGTTCCAGAACCCGGTCAAGCGCATGGGAAAGAAGATAATGCTGTCCCTCGCTGATAAAGAACTTCAGTTCATGACGCAAAGGCAGCGAATTGACTGGATTGGCCATGTCTGTCACATCCCTGCATCAGTCTGGCAGCTGACGAGTGTTGCGTCATAGACACCCTCAATATTCAGCACGTTGGCAACCAGATCGTGCTTGTTATCAAGCCGAACTTCCACAGTCATCTCTGCACCTGTACGGGTTACTGTCTTGGAGCGAAGACGGCGCTGCTTGATCATCTGCTTGAGAAGGGTATCAATATCATGTTCAGCTGCTTCATCATAATGGACAACGAGAAGGTAGTTGTCCGGTCCTTTGAATTTTACAAACGTCAGGACAAAGAGGATCACCGCAATGCCCAGAGCAACCGCCACAGCCACCACATACAGCTCTGCACCAAGGAGAATGCCCATGGTCAGTGCCCAGAACATATAGGCGGTATCCAGCGGCTCCTTCACTGCTGTACGGAAACGCACGATGGAAAGCGCACCGACCATGCCCATGGAAAGTGAGATATCGCTTTTTATGCACATAACCACAGGTGTCGTGACCAGTGTCAGCATAATCAGGGTCAGGGAAAAGTTCGGACTGTAGAGAACTCCCCGGTAACACTTCTTGTAGGTGAAAGCAACCAGAAGCCCAACCACAAGACCCATCAGCAGGGCGATGGCGACTTTGGTTGGTGTCAGAGCGGCAAACTGCTGGGAAAAATACTGGGAAAGGCTTGAATTGCCAGAAACCAGATTCTTGATACTGACAGATTCCGCCATAGCGCTGGAAATGAACATATGGATTTCCTCCTGTATCTCTATCAAATACTGTGATAATTAAACTGCATCATCCGGCATCTTGGGTCTTGGGCCAAAGTAAGTTTCCATCTGTGTATCATTCAGATTAAAGGCTTCCTTAGCATATCCCCACAAAAGATTCGGGCGTTTTTTCAGGGTGTTTTTCAAACGTGCAATACGTTTTTCCCAGTACCTGTAGGCACCATCTGCCGTCGTAGGCACTTCAGAAATCACAAAGGTATCATTCAGTTCGCCCCAGCGTGCCCAGTGCAGCTGCATTTCAGGCGTAATCTGTTCAATCAGCGGATCCAGAATACTTGTCATGTACTCCGTTGTAAATGTCTGAAAGATATCTCCGAATACGGTCAGGAATTTATCCTTGTATGCCGGAACAGAAAGCAGTTTGAGCAGAATGGTGTTGTCGATGAGCTTTTCACCCATGCCCTTTGCCTTTGTATAGCTCTTGGGACTGTTAAAACTGGAGTTGAAAAGTCCATAGTCAGCGTCATACCAGATCCATCGCCATTTGCTTCCTTCCTGGTTTGTCTTATAGAAGCGGGTATTACCGATGTCTGAGTTTCCGACAAACATTTCAAGCGCTATATATTCAAAGTAATTATCCACATCCACGTTGTCAAGAATATACTGCAGGTCCTCCTCATTCTTTTCCGGATGGCTGGCTTTGATCTTCGAGATCATATTCTTGTATTCACGTCGTGCTGCCGATGTACCATACTTCAATGTGCCGGAAGCTTCCAGAATGGTTATCTGGCTCGCCTTCCGCATGTCCATTCCTTCATGCTGCGCAATAAAGAACCGATCTACCCGTTCGCGCATGTTCATGTGGCCCCAATAGATGCCATTGATGTAGACAACCACGGGATTCCATGCCTGGTGAATAACCTGTGTTCCATAGGCATCCAGAAGTCGTGATTCAAACCCATCCAGAAGACGGGTCCACATGCAGTCATTTCCCGAATTGCGCAGAACAAACGATTTATATTCGGTAAACTCCCGATCATCAAAAAGCTTTGCGTTGAAGAATTTTGTTCCATAAAGCGACTTTGACCGGAACTTCATGGACTTCTGCGGCATATCCAGAGAGAAGTCCCCCATCAGGGAGAACTCTGCATCCTGTGACAGCATGACAGTGTTATCCAACAGATAATATTCCACATGCACCGGACGTGCTATTTTCCCGTATTCACGGTAAACAGTATTCTTAAACGGCAGTTTTCCGGGCTGCTTGACAACATTTGCTCCGGTCACCAACATGCCTGTTTTTTCATTCCACAGTTCATCCGGATCTGTAACCACCGAGACTATCGGAAGGGTATGGTATGCATTAATAAAGTAGCTTCCCGTGGCAATATCCGAAGGATGATAAGCCGAATTGTCCGAAAAAGCTCTCGCACGGATGACCGTCGTGAAAATCATCTCAATGGTTTCACCGCGATAGACCTGCGAATTCACCGTGGGAAT
>ONVN01000181.1 GCA_900321295.1 uncultured Eubacteriales bacterium | reverse complement strand
GCGCCATGAGCGCACGCTCCTGGCCGATGAGATGGGCCTTGGCAAAACCGTCCAGGCCCTCGCCGCGCTGGCCGCTTCCCACGCCTTCCCTGCGCTGGTCATTCCGCCTCCGCACCTGTGCCGCAACTGGCAGGAGGAAACCCGCCGGTTCCTGCTCGTGGACGGGCAGCCGGCAAGGGTGCACGTGATCTCGGGCCTGAAGCCCTATCCCCTGCCCGAGGCCGATGTGTATATCATGCATTATCTCCTGCTGCGCGGATGGAAGCAGATCCTGCCGCAGCTGGGTTTCCGTGCGGTCATCTTTGATGAAATCCAGGAGCTCCGCCATGCGGGCACGGAAAAGTACTCCGCGGCCTCCCTGCTCTCCGACAGCGCGGACCGGGTCATCGGGCTGAGCGGAACCCCGATCTATAACCGCGGGGGGGAGATCTGGAACGTCATCAACATTCTGGACTTTCATTTCCTCGGCGACTGGGAATCCTTCTCCCGCGAATGGTGTACCGGCTATGGCCGCGAAACCGTGCAGAAGCCGGATGTGCTCGGCGCCTACCTGAAACGGGAGGGCATGATGTTCCGCCGGACCAAGGAGCAGGTTCTCTCCCAGCTGCCGCCCAAGCGCCGCCTTGTCCAGGAGCTCGACTGGAATGACAGCGTCTATGCCTCCCTCATGGCCGGCGTCCTGCCGGACCTGCAGAAATGGGCCCGCGGCGATGCGCTGTCCCCGCAGCAGAAGCGCATGCTGGAGGAAAGCATCTCCCTGCGTGCACGGCAGGCGACCGGGGCTGCCAAGGCGCCGTATGTGTGCGCCTTTGTCCGGGCCCTGCTCGAGGGCGGGGAAAAGGTGCTCCTCTTTGCGCATCACCACCAGGTCTTTGATATCTACCGGGAAGAGCTCCGGAACTATCATCCGAAGTTCATCACCGGACGGGAGACCATGGCCCAGAAAGCCGAGGCCGTGGATGCTTTCATGAATGAGAAGACGCCCATTCTCTGCATTTCCCTGCGCTCCGGCTCCGGCCTGAACCTCCAGAAGGCCACCTGCGTGGTCTTCGGGGAGCTGGACTGGTCTCCGGCGGTTCATTCGCAGGCCGAGGACCGGGCCCACCGCATCGGCAAGGAGGACTCCCTGCTCTGCTACTACCTCGTTTCCCCGGCCGGTTCGGACGCCTTCATGCAGGAAACCCTCGGCCTGAAGGTCAGTCAGTTCGTCGCCCTGATGGGCGACAAACCCAAAACCCAGGAGCAGGTGCTGGAAGAAGCCAGCTTCGCCCGCCGCCACGTGGAGATGCTGGCCCGTTCCCTGAGGGAAAATGCCTCCTGAGCCCTTGCCGCACAGGGGTTCCGGCGATTTGTTTCTCCGTTTTTCCCCGACTTTTTGTTCTCCTCTTTCTGCCTCGAGGCGCAAGCCCTGTGAGGCATTTTTTGTTGCCATATGGTCTGTTTACGCCCGGATTGGCGCCCTTTACTTTTCCGCCCCGGAAGACTATACTACACGCCACGCAGGCGGAAAAACCGTCTGCGTTCCTGTAAAAAACCAACCACCCTGGAGGTGTTTCTATAGATGAACGGCATTATGCTGCAGACATTTGAATGGGATATGCCCGCGGACGGCACCCTCTGGAAAAACGTCCGGAACAGCGCAAGGAAATGGGCCATGCTCGGCGTGACGGCCGCCTGGCTGCCGCCGGCCTATAAAGGCTCCGCCGGCGGCTGTGACGTCGGATACGGCGTCTATGACCTGTATGATCTCGGTGAGTTCGACCAGAAGGGGTCCGTGCGCACCAAATACGGAACGGTCCGGGAATACCTGGCCGCGGTCCGCCGGCTGCGTCTGGTCGGCATTCAGACCCTGGGCGACGTGGTCCTCAACCACCGCCTCGGCGCCGACGCCACCGAGGACGTCCGCGTCACACCCGTCAACCCGGACAACCGCCTGGAGATGCAGGGAGAGCCGGAGGACGGGAGCGTCTACACCCGCTTCACCTTTCCCGGGCGCGGAAAACGATACTCCGCTTTCACCTGGGACCATACCTGCTTTACGTCCGTGGACTGGAACGGCAGGGATCCCGATCACCATCTGTTCCTTCTGGAAGGGAAAGGCTTTGCCCCGGATGTGGACCGGGAGCACGGGAATTTCGACTATCTGATGGGGGCCGATGTGGATGTGCAGGCCCCGCATGTGCGGGAAGAGCTCTTCCGCTGGGGGCAGTGGTACCTGCGGCGGACCGGCCTGGACGGGTTCCGCCTCGACGCGGTCAAGCACATCAGCGCGGGCTTTTACCGCGATTTTCTCGCGGATCTCCGGGCCAAAACGGGACGGGAGGTCTACGCCGTGGGCGAGTACTGGTCCCAGGACCTGCAGGCCCTGCTCTCCTATCTTTCCCAGGTTCAGGAAAGCATGAACCTCTTCGACACCCCGCTGCATTTCCACTTCTACAGCGCATCCCACAGTTCCGGCGCCTACGACCTGCGGGATCTCTTCAGCAATACGCTGGTTTCCGCCCGCCCGACGAAGGCCGTCACCTTTGTGGACAATCATGACACGCAGCCCGGCCAGTCCCTCGAGAGCTGGGTGGACGGCTGGTTCAAGGCCAGCGCCTACAGCATCATTCTCCTGCGCGAACAGGGCTACCCCTGCGTTTTCTGGGGCGACCTGCACGGAATCCCGGAAAAGGGCATCGGCGCGGTCAGTGAGCTCCCGCTTCTGATGCACCTGCGACTCTATGCCGCCTACGGGCCCGAGCGCGATTACTTTGACGATCCCAACGTGGTCGGGTTTGTCCGCGAGGGGGACAGCAGCGTTCCCGGTTCCGGGCTTGCCTGCCTGATCACCGATGAGAAGGGCGGCACAAAGCGGATGGAGGTCGGCCGGCGGTTTGCCGGAACCACCTTTGTCTGTGTCCTCGGCGGGGAAAAGCCGGTCCGGATTGATGCGGACGGCTTCGGCACCTTTTCCGTCAAAGGCGGACGGTGCAGTGTCTATGTCCCCCGCCTTACCCTCCCGGTGCTCCTCTACCGCCTCAGGGCGCAGCTGCTCCGTTTTCTGCACCTGCGTCTCTTCTGACCGCCCGCTGGCAGTTTTTCTTGATCCTTTATCGTATCTGTGATATCATCAGGAAAAACCATGCGTTCTCGAGGCGATCCCATGTCCTCTGATTTCGATCCCTTCGGTTTTCCTGTTCAGGACGCTGACGGCCTGAAAAACGAAAGCGTCTATTTCGGCCAGGTGATCCATGTTTACCGTACCCGGAAAAACCTCAGCCAGAACGATCTGGCGGATCTCCTGCATGTCGACCGCAACTCCGTGGCCAACTGGGAAGGCGGACGGTCCCGGCCGCCCCTGGAAGTCGTGCCGCGCCTGTGCGATCTCCTGGAAGTTCCCATGGAAACCTTTTTCAACATGCCGCGCCGTGAAGACGCCCTGTCCCTGGAGGAACAGGATGCCCTCGCCCTTTTCCACCGGCTGAATCCCCATGACCGGGAGGTCGTCTCGGCCATTCTGGCTTCCCTGCAGGCACATCAGAAGCTCCGCCTGCGCCGGCGCTGTCTCACGGATTTTGTGACCCTCCGGCGGATTAACCTGCATGACGGCCTGTTCCCGGAGGAAAAAGAAGGACCCGCGGAAAAGCCGTTCTTTGTCCGCAGGTCACCGCTTACGGAAACAGCAACGCATGTCGCGGCGGTCCAGGGGGATGCCATGGAGCCCGCCTTCCGGGGCGGCAGCGATGTCTATCTCCGCAGGACCGGGGAGGTCTGCCCCGGGGACATTGTCTGTGCTTCGGTCAACGGACGCGTTGTTATCCGGGAATATCAGCCGGGTCTCCTCCACGCCCTCAATCCTCTGCGCGGCGACCTGAAGCTGGATGCTTCCGTCCACTGCCTCGTGCTCGGCAAAGTCCTCGGCCCGGTTCCCAAACAGGACCTGCCCGGTGAAAAGGAGCAGGAAATGCTGGAGATCCTCCACTGGGAAAAGGAACAGGGGGAGAACGGCATCATCATAAAAAGAACGTCCCGATAAAGACGGGACGTTCTTTTTATATACCGGAATTACTTCTTGCCCTTGGCAGCTTTCTTGGCCTTGGGAGCGGCTTTCTTGGCGGCCTTCTTGGCTTTCTTCTCAACGTTGGCAGCAGCGCGGAGCTTGGAGCCAGCCTTGAAAGTGGGCTGCTTGGAAGCGGCGACCTTGATGGCTTCGCCGGTGCGCGGGTTGCGGGCGGTGCGGGCAGCGCGCTCACGGACTGCGAAGGTGCCGAAACCGATCAGCTGAACCTTTTCGCCGGCGGCGACGGATTCGGTGATGGCTTCCTGGAATGCTGCAAGTGCCTTCTGGGCTTCGGGCTTTTTCAGGCCGGACTTTTCAGCAATCTTTGCTACGAGTTGTTCCTTGTTCATAACAGACGTCCTCCACTCTTTTTTTGCCTTTTGGTCAATCACATGACCGGCTGATAAAACTATATGCTGTATATGGGCACTTGTCAACACCCAAAAGGGCTCAAAACATAAGAATTTCAAGGTTTTCACGATAAAATGGCCCGCAAACCGTATAAATTGAACAATTTTTCGCATCCGAACCCCTCTGTTCGGCTGTTTTACTGGCCTTTCCCGCCTTTTTTCCGCTCCCTTCGGCGTGTTTTTCAGGCCGATCCGTGGCGCTTTTTCCGCGTTTCCGGGCATGTGGTTTTTTTGTGCTTTTTTCCCCGTATTTTCCTGATGTCACCGCTTCGGCCATGGACACCTGTCCGCGCATTTGCTATAATGGTTGTAATCGGTTTTTTCCGAAACAGCTCTATCACATCATACCTGGGAGGCATTTTTATGGTTATTACCTGGATCCTTTCCCTTGTAGCAGCGGTCGGTGCGCTGGTTTATGTCTTCATGAACTACAGCCGCATCAAGGGCATGCGTGAAGGCACCGACGAAATGGTCGAGATGTCCGCCATTATCCGTTCCGGCGCGAACACCTTCATGCTGACCGAATACCGGACCATCGCCATCGTCGTCGCCGTCCTCGCACTT
>ONVN01000317.1 GCA_900321295.1 uncultured Eubacteriales bacterium | reverse complement strand
ATCTTTCCATCCTGGGAGATCAGTATACAGAACATGCCCACCCCTTTTCTCAAAAGCAGAAAGATGGCTTCGGACTTCATCCGTAAGAAGAAGTGACGACGGAACAAGGATCATGGCCACTTTCTGACCTGGCACTTCAAGGAAAGCATCATGAAGTTCCGCATTGAGAAAATGAGAAGTCATCAGGTAATGGAAAGGAATCTGACGGATATATAGTTCCCGGGCAACCGTGTCATCCAGAGAAATACCATCCGTCAGGATGACAGTTTCAGCAAGGGAGTACCGTCCGTAATTGAACATGCTGAGTCGTGCAGCGTAGGTTGCAAAATCAGAATAATAAGGCCAAAAGATGTTGTTGGGTCCTACATCCGGCGGACGGTCGGCGCGTGCTTCCGGCAGGCGCAAACTGTAGAAAAAGGCATGGGGCACCAGTCTGGAAATGCCTCGTACAAAGAGCCAGTCGGACATCCACTTGATGCGAGATACAGTAAGTCCCCACTGGCTTTCTTTGGGTCCGCAGCATCCAAAACATTCGCAGAGGCTCATGGGTTTCCCGGTGTGGAGCGCAGAATCTGCTGCGCATTGAGCGAGCGTGCTTTCCGGACCCGAAAGTGCGGTTTCATCCGGAGCAACCCAACCCCAGACAAGATCCTGTCCTGGTACGGAAAATGCGTCTTCCATATCCATTGCATCAGGCCATGCAGGGTGTCCGGTCAGTGCGATGCCATGATTTATGCACCAGTCATGAAGAGGCTGGTAATAGGATTTCATCATGTGACGGCGGACAAGCTGGGCATGGCAGGCACGGACAGCAGAAGCCCGCGCTCCGGAAACAAAAAGCAGAGCAAGGTCTTCAAGTGCAAGTCCCTGACTGATCCATTCCTGTTCCATGCCGTCTGTCCAGCTCACCAGTCCGGGGGCAACATTGCGTCCGAGGGGATTGGGCTCGTCCGTAAACATGGCCAGAATGGTGTTTCCGAAAAAACGTGACAGCTTTTCCCAGTATCGGTCGTGCGTCAGACGGATAAAGCAGGCAACGGCTTCCGGATTCAGCAGATCTGCGGCTGCGGGTGCAGATGGAGCACCATCATCTTCCTCCGGATGCAGTCCACGGATGGTACCGTGTGAAAAGACGCAGGAGACATAGCGGACAACTTCCCCGGAAGCACATTCAGAAACATCATGAATCACATGCGCACCGTCTGCGGAAGGTTCCCCGTGCTCATTGAGAGGAAGAGCAAGCAAAGCAACCAGGCGGCCATCGGAAACAGGGCTATCCGTCAGCGTCAGAGCCTTAGCTGCATAGGATGGATTTTCACGGACAACCTGGCCGCACGCTGAACCGGAAGGATACATACCTTCGTCATACAGATAGACAAACATCGAAAGTGAGGCTGCGGTTTCACAGATGAACTCCATCCATTCCATATATCGCGGAGAGAGGTAAGGAACCGAAGCATCAAATCCCATGCGGGGGTGAATGACCACGCCAGGGACCCCGTGTGCCCGAAAATCAGTGAGCTGACTGCGGATTTCCCAGCGTGACAGCCGATCATTGAGAAACCAGAAGGGGACAGGCCCTTTCTGTGAATCCGGGGTGGAAAGAAGATCAAGAAAAGTCTGCACGGGAATCTATTCCTCCTGAACTGATGATTGTGAATATTGCCTGACGCGGCGGATTATAACACAGCCAGAAGCGGCAGACATGCATGGCAAAAGATGCAAACATTGATATATCAAATTTGACAACAGAGCAAAGGATGGTAGAATCTCATGGGGAAATTCCGTGAAGAGGGGGACGCAATGAAACTTCTTGTGATCAATCCGGGTTCCACATCAACCAAAATCAGTCTGTATGAAAACCGACAGGTAGTGTTCGAAGAAAACATTTTTCATGACGCGCCGGAGCTGCTGAAGTTTGCCCATGTGAATGATCAGATGGCATTCAGGCAGGGTCTGATCCTGCGTCTGCTGGAAAAGTATACCATCAAACCTGAAGAAATCGACGTATTTGTCGGCAGAGGTGGAAGCGCATATACGCAGCATGAGGGAGTAACCGTCGTGGATGAACTGCTGTATCAGGATACAGTTGATGCAGTGGGCGGAAGCGATCATCCTGCCAAGCTTGGCGTGATGCTTGCCTATGAACTGGGCAGAATCTATGGCCGGCCGGCATACACTCTTGATCCCACGAATGTGGATGAACTGTCTGATCTGGCGCGGCTCACGGGAATTAAGGGTGTGTACAGGAATGCACAATTTCATGTGCTGAATCAGAAAGCAGTTGCAAGAAAACACGCCAAAAGTCTCGGAAGGCGGTACGAAGACTGCAATTTTATCGTTGCCCATATTGACGGTGGAATCACGGTCAATGCACATAAAAACGGACGTATGATCGATGGAAATGTAGGGGCTGGAGGCGACGGGCCTTATACTCCGACCCGCATAGGATCTGTGCCGATTCTTCCCCTTATGGACTATATTGATGCACATTCGACGGATGATGTGCGGAAGATGTGTTCCCGAGCGGGCGGTTTTGTCAGCATGTTTGGTACTGCAGACGGGAATGCGATTCATCGAATGGTTGAAAAAGGAGACCGCAAAGCTATTCTTGTATGGCAGGGAATGATCTATCAGATCGGAAAAATGGTCGGTGAGATGGCCGCTGTGCTCCATGGGAAGGTTGACGGAATTCTTCTTACCGGTGGATATATGCGTTTTCAGGATGTTATTGACGGGATCCGGGATATGTGCGCATGGATTGCTGATATTTCTGTCTATCCAGGAGAAATGGAACAGGATGCTCTTGCTGCGGCTGTTTTTGAGGCACTGGAGGGCAAACGGACCATACACCACTACACGGGAAGACCAGTCTGGCAGGGCTTTGAAGGAATCGATCTGTAATTTGTGTTCACGTATGTGGAGAAGAAAGAACAGAAAAAACTGCTTCAGCGATTGAAACTGAAGCAGTTTTTTCATCATGCAAATGTCAGTGCATCATGATAGAAAGCATGAAGTCCTTCCTCATCCGGGAAGACCGCAATATACACCTGATTGCCCATCGCATCCGCCAGCGCATCAGGCATGCGAACCTGCATTCGCATATGTTCTGCGTACTTTCTGACAAGATCATCGCCGCTCATTGCATAAACACGTTTATCCCGACGGCCAACAAAGACACAGTACTGATGCTCACCGCATTCCTTCAGCGAACTGTCATAGGCAATCATATCGGCATAAATCTTATAGACATCGGTGCTGTTTGCATAATTCATCATGTCAGGAGCAAATCCCCCGCAGGGCCGCATGTTGACCTCAAGGGCAACAATCTGTCCCTTTTTCCCGATGTGCTGATCTTCGGTCAGACGGAAGAATTCGAAATGGACGAACCGATTATGAACGCCGAAGGCTTTTGCCGCAGCGCGGCCTGCATCACGGACATCGTCTTCCAGATTCTTCATGATATGAAAAACCGCATTGTCTTCATTGTTGACAATATCCATAATGGCGGTCGGGGTGATGTTTCCGGTTTCAAAAATAGGATTGGAATGACTGTCCAGAATGGCATCATAGGAATGGATTTCCCCACGAATGAATTCTTCCATGATGACCGGAACAGATGGATCCCGGGAAGCAAGATAATCGGACAATTCCTGCTCATTGTCCAGCTTGTAGGTATGCGAAGCACCAACGCCGTTGTCAGGCTTGACGATAACCGGGAATCCAACTTCACGGATAAAAGCCATGCATCCGTCATAGTTGTCAACTAAGTGATACCGCGCGACAGGGATTCCAGCTGCTTCATAACAAGCTTTCATCTTGCTCTTGTATTTGATTTTCGGCATATCGGCTATCTGCCAGCCGCTGGTAATATGGAATTCGGTACGAAGAGCTGCATCCTGTTCAAGCCAGTATTCATTGTTGCTTTCGAGCCAGTCAATGGGGCCGTAACGAAAGCAGAAGAAGGCAACAGCACGGTATACTTCGTCATAATTCTCCAGACTGGAAACTTTGTAATATTCGGTCAGACTGCTCTTGAGCTCGGGAAGAAGCTCATCATAGGGCTGGTCTCCTATGCCAAGGACGCGCAGACCATTGTGCTTCAGTTCCCTGCAGAAACGGGAAAAATGAGTTGGAAAATTGGGAGAAATGAAAATAAAGTTTTTCAAGATAATCACTCCATTTCAGTTGGTGTGGGCAGACACTTGGAAAAAATTAATACAGCAGATGGGGAACATGGTAATTCACCTGCTTGAACCACCAGTCCCAGTCATGAGCAGAATCGCTGCCCCAGATGTCAACCCAGAGGCCGAGTCCTTTTTCCTCGGAGAGTTCCTTAAGACGATAAGTGCTTTCAGGCATTTCCCAGGGGCCTGTGCCCACAACGATGATCCCGCGGTTCCGGTTATACTGCTGAATGTATGGATGATCATTCGGCATGCCGGCCAGGAAATCAACGGGTGAATTCAGGTAGACATCATGATTGCTGAAGGAACCGAATCCATAGGATGCTGTATAGATTCCGCTTAATGCAAGCAGGCCATCAAAAAGATCCGGCCTGCGGAAAAACAGGTTGGCCGCATGCAGTGCACCGAGCGAGCAGCCAAAGGCGATGATACCGGGAAAACCGGTCCAGCCATTCAGCTGGTTGACATCTTCGCGAATAAACAAGGCAAGTTCATCGGTCAAAAATCGCATCCACTGCTCATGCCGGGCAATACGCCATTGAGGGTCCCCCTCTGTATCGCTCCAGGTTTCCTGGTCGATCACATCTGTGGAGTAGACCACACAGTCACCCCGCTCGATAAACGGTGCCCACACATCGGTCATATGGAAGTTTTCAAAATCAAAGAAACGTCCATTCTGGCAGGGAATAAAGAGAACAGGACGACCAGCATGACCATAACGCTTGACTTCCATATTCCGGCCAAGGGCCGGAGAGTATTCATTCCAGTACTGTGTCTGCAAGTGGAATTCCTCCTCGTAGTAAAGTGGGGCGACAGATTAGGGGCGGATGAAACCGTCATACAGAAGAACATGCATAAAGAAAGGAATCTGTTCTTCCCAGCATGCTTCACAATGCTCTCCGCCGGGCACAATGCGGAAAGTAAGATGAACTCCCATACGCAACAGGGCATGAGCACAGTCAAACAGGGAATCCTGCATTCCGGTATGTCTTTCGAGCTCCTGAGAACCATAATCCATATACAGGATCGAATTTTCAAGCGTATGGCTCCTGTGAATCAGATGAAGAACGGCATCGGGGCGTGTCCAGACAGAGGGAGAAAGGGCTGCACCTCTTGAAAAATACTGTCCGAAATCGGTCAGGGCATATAGCGTCATGAGCCCACCCATGGAAGAGCCAGCAATAAACGTATGCTCCCGATCCGAAAGAACGGGAAAGCGGCTGTCGATTAAAGGCTTCAGCTGTTCGATCATCCATTTCATAAAGGACTTTCCACGGCCGCGGATCGTTCCAAGCTCCGGCGCTTCAAAGGTGAACGGACAATACTCTTTCAGCCTGCCATGGTTCGGTCGATGGTCACAATCGATTGCTACAACGACAAGCGGAGTGCCGTCGCTTTCGAGATACTCCTTCATGCCCCATGACTTTCCATAGGTTGCGTCCTCATCAAAAAAGACATTATGGCCATCAAACATGTAAAGCACAGGAAACAGTGTGTCGGGTTCGAATCCATCAGGAACATACACATATACTTTACGCTGCTTTTTTGAGGAAACGCGGGGAAAAGGCATGGTGAAGGTTTCGATCATACAGAAACTCCTTTTGCTGCAAGTGCAGCACACACAGTGTAACATACGATTTGAGATGGTGACAAGATTTCATCGAAAAAAAGCGCAGAAAAGACAAAGACTGCCGAAGCAGTCTTTGTCTTTTCATCAGAGTGCATTACATGAATGCGGCACCGGCACTGGTGAGGCCAAAGAAGGAGCCGGACGTCATAAATCCAGCAGGCAGCGTTTCTTCAAGTTCGGGAAGAACTTCGGTTTCATGCTTCGCATAGGCAGTCAGCGCCAATGACACATCCTCAAGTCTTCCACCGACGCCGCCATATCGAAGAGACAGCATTTCCCAGCCCTGCGGCTTACAGTCACGAAGCCATAAGGATCTGTGCGCAAGGAAAAGCGCATGATAGGCTTCCATCAGTGAAGGAATATCCTTGGTGGCAATGTCCAGCAGCGGAGTCCGGTCTCCGGTCATCTTGGAAGCGGAGTAGGCAATACGAATTTTCGGAAGAAGCCGGGCTTTCTGCTCGCAGACGGTATACAGATCAGTCAGATAGGTTTTCTCCTGAGAGTCGGGCATTTGGCCAATGATGGAAAGTGCCTGATGAAGCTGATCACCAAACCGATCCAGCGGGACATCTTCCATCGGCATGAGAGGGAGGAGAGGATCACACCAGACAAGCCCTTTTCCTCGCTCAAGATAATCCTTTCCGGGATAGAAAGCTGCGCATGCTTCGGGATAGTCGGCCGGGAAGCCGGTAAGGCACATACCAGCTT
>ONVN01000275.1 GCA_900321295.1 uncultured Eubacteriales bacterium | reverse complement strand
CGGGAGATCTTCTGCGAAAGGCAGGGAGAAACGTATGGCGAATCATAAGAAAAAAGATCCTTTCAAGTTGGTATTGGTTTTGACGATCCTGGTGGGGATTCTCGGTGCAGGTTGCATTATTGGATCAAAATGGATTCAGCAGCAGCGTGCTGAGCGTCTCCAGGTTCTGACTGACCAGGTCATTGCTGAAAACGCCGAAGCTCAGACAGCCTACGAGGAAGCGCTTGCGGAGTTTGAAGCTGAGCAGGAAGATGGAACCAATCAGGCATGGCCAAGCCCCGCTGGACAGGGTTGGGAAGTGCTGGATCTGACGAGTTATCCACTTGAAAGTGTAAGCACGAAAACGGTTGCCCGTCAGGATGCGCTGTATAATGGAATGCTTCTGGTGAATGAATGGCATTCCCGTCCGGCTGATTTTCTCGAGGATAATCTGGTCAGTGTCTCAAAGGCAACCGACCGCAAAATCAGCGTGAAAGATAATAATGTTCGTCTTTACCCGGATGCAGTGCAGGCTCTGCTGGATGCAATCACAGATGCCAAAAGTGCAAACCTTGAAAACTATGTTGCCTATGAAGGTTATCGTTCATGGGACGAACAGAACAATCTCTTTCAGAAACAGATGGAAAAGTACAATAATCTATCTGAAGATGAAAGAATTGAGAAGGCAAAGAAGTCGGTCAATTATCCGGGCACAAGCGAATTCAACAGTGGTTTGACCACCCGCCTGATTCTCTACAAGGCTAAAGATGCAGCCGTCAATAACCTGAAGTTCTTTGAGTCTGAGCAGGGAATCTGGATGTATAATAACTGCTGGAAATATGGCATTGTATTCCGTTTCCCGCTTGCTGATTATCCTGTAAAGGGTACTGCAGATAAAAGCTACAAAACGGGCGTCAGTGTACAGCTGCAGGCATTCCGTTATGTAGGCAAAGGCAATGCTGCTGTCATGCATGCGATGGATCTCTGCCTTGAGGAATATCTTGATTATCTCAACGAGCACCCCCACATTGCAGTTTTTGAAGATGGGGTTCTGCGCTACGAAATTGTACGTGAAAATGTAGGAGACGGTGATCCGTTTACGGTTCATGTCACAACAAAATCGGGTGTAAAGAACACGGTGACCAGTCTGGATAATATGGGATATGCAGTTACCGTCTTTGAATACTGACCGATCAAAAAAGATTGCTGCGGAATGATCCGCAGCAGTCTTTTTTGTCTATGCCAAGAATGCAGGAAATCAAATTCACGTATATGGATGGTTTGCTGCCTACAAGAAAATGGCCATGTGATTTGCTTAATGAATCACATGGTCTGTTTTTGAATGCCTGATCAGATATGGGAAAACAGAAGAAAGAAGAAATAGCCCCAACACACCAAACATCAAATCTGAAAAACGGAAGATTATGTTTCGTCCTGCCTGGCAAAAATCATACGGCCAGCATTGGTCTGAAGGGAAGATGTGACAATCAGGGACAACGTTTCTCCGATATGGTTTCTTCCATCTTCGATGACAATCATAGTTCCGTCATCTGTATAGGCAATGCCCTGAGAGGCCTCGCGGCCTTCTTTTATGACTGTTGCAGTCAGGCGGGCACCTGGGAGGACAGTCGGGCGGAGTATGGTTGCGAGTTCATTGAGATTGATGACATGAATTCCGGAAATACCTGCGACTTTTGTCAGGTTGAGATCTGTGGTAATCACAACAGCACCGGTATCCGTTGAAAGCCTCAGAAGGCGCACATCGGTATCTGTGGTGTCCTCGCTGTTTTCCTGCATGGTGCGGACATGTGCGCTGGAGAGATTTTGAAGAGATGTAATGGTGTCCAGTCCACGCTTTCCTCTGGCACGTTTGGAGGGGTCCTGGCTGTCAGCGATGTGATGCAGTTCTTCAACGATAAAATCAGGAACGATCAAATCGCCTTCAAAAAAACCGGCTTTATACAGGTCTACAATGCGTCCGTCAATCAGTGCAGAGGAATCCAGAAGCTTATCCGGGATTCCACGGGAAGCCCCCTTACGTGCTGCACGGTGGGTTTTGCGGTGAAATGAATGCTTGGGCAGTGAGAAGAAACTACGAATGTACTGCTGAAAATCGGCAGAACGGACATAGCCAATGGTGTATCCCAGTGCACCAAGTGCCACATACAAGATGGCAGAGAAAGCGGTTGTAAAAACCGAATCCCCCATGAAATGGAGAATATTGGTGAGAAGGGAGGCGATCACGAGTCCGGCCAGCATAAGCGTCAACGCGCTCATAAACTGGGGGAAGGGAAGCTGCACAAACTGCTGGAAGATGTGCATGCCTTTCTGCACAAGAAAATCAGCGCCTTTACTGGAAAACAGGAGCCCGATACAGCCGCAGACAAGACCTGAACCGATATAGGTCAAAGCAAGAACACCCATCGAGATACTGCTTGAAGGATTTGATATGCGATACCATTCCAGGCAGCCGGCACTGATCGCAATCCCCATCCCTGCCGCAAGAATGACAATTAGTATCTGAAAGATACGCTTTACGAAATGTTTTGTTTCCATATAGAACTTTCCTAAACTTCAGAATGATTTCAATATCTCAGAACAAAACAGAAACAGCCTGCATAACCGTGTCGACGCCAAGCAGTTTCATGCCTTCATGTGCTTTGATCTGCTTCAAATTCTCTTTGGGAAGGAGCAGGGTGTTGAAGCCCAGACGTGCACATTCGGCCACACGCCGCTCACACTGGGGAATTGCACGGACTTCTCCTGCAAGGCCAACTTCTCCCATCACGGCAACATTCTGTCCGACGGCTGTATCTTTGAGGGAAGAGACAACGGCTACACAGAGTGCTAAATCTGCAGCCGGTTCGGACAGTTCAAGTCCACCTGCGATATTAATGTAAATATCCTGGTTGTAGGTTTTATACCCACAACGCTTTTCAAGAACGGCAAGCAGAAGGGAAACACGACCGGTGTCAGCACCGCCAACGGTCCTGCGGGGGGTACCGAAATAGCTCTGAGATGCCAGTGCCTGGACATCACACAATAACGGGCGTGACCCTTCCAGACCACAGAAAACGACCGAACCGCTTGCTCCTTTAGCGCGGTGCGACAGAAGCTGCTCGGAAGGATTCGGGACAACCTGCATGCCTTCATGTGTCATCTGAAACACACCAAGTTCATTGACAGACCCGAATCGGTTTTTGACTGCACGGAGAAGCCTGTACTGCTGCTGGTTATCGCCTTCAAAATACAGGACCACGTCCACCATATGTTCCAGCATTCTGGGGCCTGCAATGGCTCCTTCTTTGGTAACATGTCCAACCAGAAAAATGGCGGTTCCAGTCTCTTTGGCGATGCGCATAAGCAGTGAGGTGCATTCACGAATCTGACTGACAGACCCCGGTGCCGATGCCATCTCTGGACGATACATTGTCTGAATTGAATCAACAATCATGACATCGGGCTGTAGTTCCTGCATTCTGGTTTCTACGTTATCCAGGGCATTTTCGGCCAGGACATACAGGGTATCCGCAGTGATATGCAGCCGGTTTGCACGAAGTTTGATCTGGCGTGCAGACTCTTCCCCGCTGACATAAAGAACTTTCTTGCCGTTTCTGCAGAGATGATCACATACCTGGATCAGGAGGGTGGATTTCCCGATTCCGGGATCACCGCCGATCAGCATAAGTCCGCCTTCAACGATTCCGCCGCCCAGGACACGGTCAAGCTCTGTGATTCCAGTCGACGTACGGATCGTCGTATCCTCAGGAATATCTTTCAGCAGCAGGGCACCAACTCCGCTTCCGGGCCGCTGCTTGGCTGATTTGGCAGGTGATGGTGCGGGAGAGGATATGGTTTCTTCCATGGTGTTCCAGGAACCGCATGAAGGACAGCGTCCTGCCCATTTGGGTGTTTCATATCCACAGGCTGTACATGCGAAACAGACTTTTGACTTAACCATATGCTTCCCCCTCTTGAGAATGAGCGCAGACTCCTGTCGGTATGAAGTGGATTATAGCGAAGACAGGGGGAAAATGCAATGTGACCATGTGAACATGAATTGACAGGGAAAATGCGGAACGATATAATGAAGGTCCTGCGTTAAACATGCAGGAAATGAACTGCTGGAGGAAACGCCATGCTGCGTATTTTGGTTCGGGTTCTCGCTGTATTAGCGGTACTGGCTTGTACGGTTTTTCTGATTCCATCATCTATCCCCTTCGCAGGAGCTGAGAATGCGATCTTTGATTATGAACCGGTAGTACTTGCTGCTTCATCGGTAGAACCGCTTGAAATGGGTGAGATTGCTCCGTATGCTCCGCACAATTCTGCTTTTCTTGCCAAAAACAGTGGATATCTGGATGATACAATCTCAGTTCGAATCGAAACTGTCCGTGCATATGACACAAAAGTTTTTTTGACCTATGTACAGATCGCTGATCCAACACAGCTGCGGACTGCACCAGCGCAGGCGAATACTTTTACACCAGAGAAGTACAGGTCCAAAAAAATCGTCAATGCTGATATCATTGCAAAACGCTGTAAAGCAGTACTTGCGATCAATGGTGACTATTTTATTGACCGTAAAGAGGGCTGCATTGTGCGCAACGGGGTCCGGCTCCGATCAGCTGACTTTGGTGTGTTTGATTGCCTGATTATTGATACCAATGGGGATTTCCATATCCTGAAATCTCCTACTGAGGAAGAATTTGAGGCGTTTGAGGGAGAAGTCATGCATTCTTTCTCATTTGGTCCCGGCCTTGTCATTGACGGAGAAGAACAGACGGACTATGATGCCGGCACAATGGGCGGAAATTCCAAGAAAGCCCAGAGACAGGTAATCTGCCAGCTGGACAAGCTGAGTTATCTCATTGTTACAACACATGGTCCGGAACAGAATGGCTCAGAAGGAATGACACTGAAGCAGCTCAGGGCTTTTCTTATGGAGCTTGGCGTTCAACAGGCGTATAACCTTGATGGCGGTTCTTCAACCTGGCTGGTCCTGAATAACGTGAAAGTCAATCATAAGAGTAAACGCGGAATTGCAGACATTATCTATTTTGCAACTGCACAGGGGGCAAAGTGATGTACGGTGAGATGGAAGTGCTCTTCCGGCTGGGACCCTTGAGCATGACTCCTTACTCTCTGATGATGGGGCTTGCAGTATTGCTTGCACTGGCTGTTACGTTTTATGTTTCCCGCAATACATTGACTGGCGGACGGATCGTTGCGCTGGTCTGTGTATGCGTGATCTCT
>ONVN01000185.1 GCA_900321295.1 uncultured Eubacteriales bacterium | reverse complement strand
TGGATCAACTTAAAGATTGATCGTGCGTATTATATGGATTTCTTTCCTGTCCGTCAATAGGCAGACATTTGTGAATTTTGGTCGTATTCCTGCCGGAACTGTTATATCGGTCTTGTGGTATCTTTTTTTTTCTCATTTTCCGTCATTTATTCCCATTTTTCCATCTTTTTGCTTCTCAAGTATTCACCCCCGTGTTATAATGTTGTCCAGCGGCAGCATCAATGGGCTGCCGTAGAAAGGAAATCCCGGTGAAACAAAAGCTGAAAGATCTTTTAAAGGATTGCTGGAACCTGCCCAATACGCTGACTTTATTCCGGCTGGTTCTTGTTCCGTTTTTTATTTTGCTGTATCTCGATGGGCATCCCTACCAGGCGCTTGCCGTATTCTGCATTGCCAGTCTGACCGATATGCTGGACGGTTACCTCGCCAGAAAAAACAATCAGATTACTTCCTTTGGAAAACTGGTAGACCCTCTGGCGGATAAGATGCTCGTCGTCTCTGCCCTGTTCTGTCATGGATGGAAGGGTGTTTTTCCGTGGGCTGCCATCATCCTGGTCACCATCAAAGAAATCGGCATGATCACAGGCTCGCTCGTTCTGCTCGGAAAAAAGGATGTTGTTGTCCACTCCAATTACTGGGGCAAAACGTCCACTTGTTTTTTCATTGCTGCCCTTATTCTTGGCTTCTTCCATGACCAGCTCGGCACTTTCATGAATGTGAAGCTCGACATCTGGCTTCTCTGGATTTCCGTTGTTCTTGCCTATTGCGCAGCTGTCACCTACTGTCAGGTTTTGTACACCCATATGAAAAAGAAAATCTGAATGCAGCAGCTTTTTCTGGGATTCCATTGCGTTTCACAACATATATGAGAAGAACTTCCGCCTTTTTCCAGTCGGAAGTTCTTTTTTTGTGAAGCAGTCATTCCCTTCAGCTACAGATCCATGCATCCGGCGGGATGTGCTTGTGCAGGAAATGCTGTATTGAAATGCAGTTTCTTTTCCAGAAAAAGTGCGGACTGCCCTCTGACGCCATGAAGAAGGCGCCTGGAGGCAATCCGCACTGCATCAACCATCTGGTGATGATATATGCTCTTTCTGAAAGGGCGAGAGTACGAAACACAAAGGAATTCCTTCCGAGATCAGAGCTTCTCTCTCAGGAACCACTTACTTCAGGGAAATACCATAGATGCTGCTTGTTCCCTTGCCCTGCGTTCCGATCACCAGGGTGCTCTTGTAGACTGCAGGACTTGCATTGATTTCACCGTCAATCTGAAGCCGTGAAACCACTGCGCCGGTCAGTCCGTCGAGCAGTTCCATCACGCCGCTATGGGATGCCTGGATAATCCAGCCTTTCCCTTCCTCATTATAGACGGCAACAGGAGATGAATAACTGTAGCTGGAAAGCGGACGGCTCCATGCGAGCTTTCCGGTTTCCTTGTTGATGGCAAGCAGCACGCCTTCGGCTGCTGTCCCATCAATATCGGTGGCATAGCTTGCAGTAAAATAGACCAGTTCATCCAGTCCGTTTCTTCCGATGACCGGAGATGCCTTTACACCTGGCGTAACGGTCGTCTTCTTGTTCTTCTTGACGGGGAGACTGTATTCCCAGTCCATAGCACCCGTCATGGCATTGTAACGGCGGATCTGGCAGTCGCCCTTGGAGCGGTTCGTCAGCGTGTTTGCCGTATACAGCCAGAGTGTATTGCCGTCATCCGAAAGATCCAGCGCAACGGCTGCTTCCACCGCATCGCCGGTCTTTACAGCCCACACGGTTGTCAGAGTGGTGGTGTCGACACAGCGCAGCACACCGCCCATATCGGCATAGAAGACATAGTTCTGATAGGCCGCCATGCTGGACTCAACCGCGACCTGCTTGTCGGATTCTCCGGAAGCCTTGGTTTTCACCGAGACGTGCGACGGATTCAGCGTGAGCGTACCTGTACCGCGGTCAATCGCGGTATTCAGCTTGGTCAGATACAGCATGCCGTTCGTACCGGCCGTGATCATGGTGTCGGAGTTATAGTCAATCAGAGAGGATGTCTCAAAGGAACCGACTTCATAATACGGACGTTCCAGCTTTCCGTCCAGGCCGTCAATCATGAAGGCCTGCTTGGAATTCAGAAGATTATAGACACGCATGCCGATGTCTCCGGTTTTCTTTGCCATCTTGCGTGCATACTGTCCAACACTCATCACAGGATATCCCAGCGCATGAACGCTTGGTGTTCCGCGCATCGGATAACCCAGATCAATCGTCTCCCTGGTTTTCTCACCCGTCTCCAGATCAAGGAAATAAATCTTTCCGTCCTCACCGGCGAGAATCACTTCACGAAGTGCCTTGGTATCCTTTTTTTCCTGAAGGATGTTGGCCAGTTCACGGACTTCCTTGCTCCACTTGATGATGAGGGGCTGGCCCGTCCATCCGATCCCGTAGAAGACGGTTTTCCCACTGCCCTTGACAGATGAGGCATCGACTTTCCAAAGAACCTCCATCTCTGAAATGTTGTCCACTGTACCCTCTGCAGCGTTCTGACGGAAAGAGGAACCGCGGAATGTCATGACACCATAGGGCTGGCGTGCGTATGTGTCTGCATCCGGCATGTTCACGATGTCTTTTTCATCCCTGCTGTATGTTGCCGCTTTCTTCGTGCCGTTATAGATGACAGCACTCTTGATCAGGCTTGGAGCAGCACTCTCATCCGCTTGTGCAACCAGCCTGGGCATGGCTTCAGGAACTTCGGACGGGGCAGGCACTTCTGTCGGCGCAGGTGTTGCCTCGGCGGTTTCCTCGATGATGACTTCTTCATCCACAATGACAGTGTCATCCATGCCCATATCGACAGGAGGTGTCGGGGAAACCACAAGCGGCAGGGCTGCAATGGCATTATCCACCAACGGAGCCTGGGTAGCATAGGAAGCCGGCTCTTCCGGAATGTCATCCGTGTTTTCTTCCGGCTCTTCCATGCCGCCATCCCAGTCCTCCGGCATATCATACACGGCATCGGAATCATCCAGGTCATCCACTACGATGACATCCTCATCGTCCAGGACCTGCTCCTCCTCAGGAATCTCCTCGGCCGGTGCCGGTGCAGGAGAAACCGTCGGCGCTGCTGTTGACGAACCCCCATTGATGGACAAAGTCACCAGTTTGTTGGAATCCATCCACACATCGTCGATATTTGCCTGGGCACGGATTGTTCCGGAATACGCGCTCTCAAAGTTATAGTTCAGTGCCCAGATCCTTGTGCTGGCATTATCAATCAGCACCGCAGGCTCGGCATCCAGAGGCTCGCCGTTTTCATAGACCAAGCGGACTCTCGTAATGTTCAGATTGGTCGTCATGGAGAAGGCAATGTTCACAGGAGCGGTTCCTTGGGAAGGAGATGCACTGAAATCCAGGATATCACTGACAACCATCATGGTCGGTGCAACGGTTGATGTCTCCATGACCGTCTCCTCACGGATGGAAATCTCCTGCTTCATCCCAGTTTCTTCCCATTCCGTCGTATAGACCTGAGGAGAAATCATTCCCCAATAGGGCTGTTCAAAAGAAACAGAGATCGTCCACTGTGTTTTTCCATCTTCCGTGCTTTCCGACGATGCAATGCCATCAAGGATCTGTCCCTCCGCATCAAAGAGACGCACATCCGACACACTGGGGTCGGTCACAAGATAGAAGTTTGCCTCGGTCGGGGCATACATATTTTCCGTGTTCACGTAATAGGAAACCACATGTCCGGCTTTCTCCTCTTCCGGTGCAGCCGTCGGTTCCGCGCCGACAATGCCGGAAATCATCCCGTTCACGGAACGCTTGGCATCACCCAGGATCCCCTCCGCATCATTGGGAACCAGAAAATAGCCCATCACGAGAAGCGCAATCACAAGGACAACAATCAGGAGTGCAATCAGCCCCCCTGCAATCCCTCTCTTTTCCGTTGTCTCCTCCTGGACAGGTTTTGCCTCCCGAACGGGTGTATTTCCCTTCTGTACAGGAACATCATAGGCCTTTCCCAGCGGTTCCTGGCGTGTATATCCAGGCGCATTAACCGGGCGGCGGATGTCAGACGGCCGCTGTGTCTTTCCGGAAGCCTGCGGTCTGGTGCTGCCCTGCGGATTGGTTCTATCCAGTGCTTTGGGACGCGGTGTAGTCTGTGTTTTTCTCTCTTCCACAGACGCACGGACGACATTGCCCGCATGATCAGAGGCTGTCTGTGCCGTGTTCTGCGGCGGAATGCGGAAAGTCTGGCCGCTGCCGGGCTGTACAGACCGGGGCTGCTCAGAAGAGCCTGCTTTTTCTTCTGCTCCGCGTACCGGATCAGAGCCCGTCAGTTTGACTTCTTCCTTCTCTGCAGACTGCGGTTTGCGGTCACTTCTGCGATGACGTACCGTAGGCTGTGCCTGTGCATCCACTGCAGGCATGGTCTTGGTAGGTTCATCTGCGGAAACATTGGTCTTGCCATCAAACAGATCGCTCAAGATATCCGTCTCCTTTTTTACGCAATTTCCGGCCGGATCTTTTCCGGAAGAACTGCCGGCCGGTGCGGTACTTCCTCATGTTTCTTCCATATAACGAATGAAAGCAGCAAATCCCTGCATCATGTAAGGGTCTCCCAGGCCTCATACAGCCGTTCAATCTCTGCCTTTTTTGCCTGGTAGGCTTTTGTGAGTGTCTGCGCTTTTTCCGGATCCTGCCAGATTGCAGGGTCCTGCAACTGCTGTTCCATCTCCGCAGCCTCCTGCTCAGCGCGTATCACATCTTGTTCCGCCTTTTCCTGCATTGCTTTCAGTTCATTCAGTCTTCTCTGTTCTTCCCGGGACCGTTTTTTCTCGCGGTCCATCTGTGTCCTGGTTACCTGGGGGCCTGACCCATCCGGTTCCTGAGCCCTGTTGACCTTTTCAAAGTAATCATCATAGTTGCCCAGATATTCGCGCATGCCGCCTTCCTCAAGCACAGCCACCCGGTTGGCGAACCGGTTGATAAAGTAGCGGTCATGCGAGATGGCAAGGATCGTACCCGGGAACTCCTCCAGCGCCTGTTCAAGCACCTCCCTGGAATCCATATCCAGGTGGTTGGTTGGTTCGTCCAGAAGAAGCAGATTATCCTGATGAAGCATCAGCTTGGTCAAGGCCACACGGCCTTTTTCTCCGCCTGACAGCGTTGAAACAGGCATCAGTACATCGTCGCCGGTAAAAAGGAACATGCCCAGTGCACCACGAACCTCCGTCTGATCCAGACGTCGGAAATCGTCCCAGACTTCATCCAGTACGGTTTTGCTGTCATGCAATCCTGCCTGATGCTGATCGTAATACCCGATATCCACACCGCTTCCGAACCGGATCAGACCGTTATCGGGCTTTTCCTGGGAGACAATGCATTTAAACAGGGTTGTCTTCCCGACGCCATTGTCCCCGATCAGCGCAACCCGGTCCCCGCTTCTCAGATGCATGTTGACATGGTCGAAGAGAGCACGGCCATCATATCCTTTTTTCAGCTCCGTGATCATCAGCACGTCTTCACCGGTTCTGCGTCTGCAGGAAAAGTGAAAATGCACTTGGTGTTCGTCCTTGGGGCGCTCCAGTCTTTCCATCTTTTCCAAGCGTCGTTCACGGCTTTCCGCGGCACGAATGGACTTTTCACGGTTAAAAGACCGGTACCGCTCAATGATGGCCTCCTGCCGTTCAATCTCTTTCTGCTGAAGCTCCCAGGCCTTCATCCGGATCTCAAACCGTTCTGTCCGCTGGGCCATATACTCCGTATAATTGCCATCATAGAGTTCAACCCGTCCGAACAGCAGTTCTCCCATATGATCGCATACGTGATCCATGAAATAGCGGTCATGGGAGATCACCAGAACCGCACCGCGGTAGGACAGCAGATAATCTTCCAGCCAACTGATCGACTTCAGGTCAAGATGGTTGGTCGGTTCATCCAGAAGCAGCAGGTCAGGTTCCTGAAGAAGCATCCGGCCAAGGCACAGTCTCGTCCGTTCACCGCCCGACAGCAGGGAGGCTTTCTGCCCCTGCTGATCCTTCCGGAATCCGAGACCGGCGAGCACCTTCTGGACTTCGCTTTTCCATCCATATCCTTTTGCGTCTTCAAATGCACGGTTCAGACTGTCATAACGTCCCCCGAGACGTTTGAGAAGCAGCTCATCGCTGGCAGCCTGTGCCATCTCCTCTTCGATTGCCCGGAGTTCCTGCTCCATCCGCACAACTGGCTCAAAAACCGACTCCATTTCCTCCAGAACCGTGCGCTCCGGATTCACATCACCCTGTTGGGCAAGATATCCAAGCCTCAGGCCTTTCTGCATGGAAATGGTTCCGCTGTCTTCATGTTCCAGGCCTGCAATGATCTTCATGAGTGTTGACTTTCCGGAGCCATTGACACCCACCAGGCCCATTTTTTCCCCGTTCTGGAGCGTCAGGGAGGCACCGCGGAGCACTTCGTTGGTCCCGAAGGCTTTATGGATGTCCTGAATCGACAGAAGGATCAACCCGGTTTCTCCCCCTTTCCTTACATATGATATCTTAATCAATGGAATAGACATTGCCCACGCGTTCGCGCCAAGCCATGCCCAGGCGGATATCCTTTCCGATGTGCAGGCCTTCCAGTTCCAGCTGCGTGGCGTTTGTTTTGTAGGCAAGATCCGGCGTATTGTTCTCACCGGAAAGGTGGCCGAGAATGAAGCTTGAGCACCCGGTTTCCACCAGTTCAATCAGGCACTGGGCACAGTCAGCGTTGCTCAGATGCCCTCTCCTGCTTTCGATCCGCTGCTTGAGCGCATAGCGGTAATGTTCATTGGCGTGCAGCATATCCGGATCATAATTGCTTTCCAGAAGGATCAGGTTGCTTCCCGAAACCGATTCTTTCACCTTTGTGGACATGAATCCAAGGTCTGTCACGATGCTGACGGAGTGATTGCCGCCCCAAAGCCTGAACCCGCACGGATCAGCTGCATCATGGGAAATCCGGAACGAATCCACACCCAGGTTTTTGATGTAGAAGTCCTCGCCGATTACGAATTCCCTTTTCAGCCCTTCCGGGATTTTGCCGACTCCGGAAGGCATGGCAGCCCAGGTTTCATGCGTCGCATAGACCGGAATCTTATGTCGTCTGGCCAGCACACCAATACCGGCTACGTGATCATGATGCTCATGGGTGACAAGAATTGCATCCACATCGGCGATGTCTTCCCCGACAAAACGCAGTGCTTCCTCAACCTGTACCCCGCTTTTTCCGCAGTCCACGAGAATCCTCGTGTCCCGGTACATGACCAGACTTGCATTTCCGCTTGAACCTGAATACAGCGGACAGAAATTCATCTGCATACAGTCGTTCCTCTCAGATATCCAGATGCTTTGCGACCCGTTCGCTTTCAGGCGGAGGTGTCATATAATCCGGCCCAAAGAGGATTGTCAGCACTTCATCATAACGTTCCGGAATCAGGCACTCGAGGTGCTCAAAGGGGACTTTGATTTTCTTTTCAAACTGTTCCGGATGCCAGATATGCATCATCAGTTCAAAGGCACCATTGGACATGCACAGATCATTGCCAGTTTTGCATTTCTTGGAAACCTTTTCATAACGGCTTGTCTTCCACTTGGTGGAAAAGGGCAGCCCGATCAGGTGTGTCGCATGCAGCAGGAGACGGTTCTTCAGGGAAAAACGTGAGTAATCCACATCATGCTTGAGCATGCCCTGCAGAAGATGCAGCTCCAGGAACCACAGTTTTCTCCGGATTCCTTCTGCAGGAACATGATCCAGAATAAACAGATCCGTCCAGGCTGCTGCTTTCTGCGGATCCCGGTTCATGATACGCGGGGTCCAGGTATTGAGATAGGTCAGTTCAAACCGCTTGTCACATTCTTTGGGGTAGACAACCCGCAGACGTTCAAACTCTTCCCGGGTAATCAGAATATCCACATCATCATCCCACGGAATGAAGCCCTTGTGACGGACCGCTCCAAGAAGGGTGCCGCACATCAGGTTGTATTCGATGTGATGACGCTCACAAACCCGGATCAGATCAGCCAGCTGCTCAAGCAGTTCTTCATGAATCTCCTCAAGCGTCAGTTCCACCTTTGGCATACTCTCGTCCTTTCTCTTACGCCTTCAGCCATGCCATGGTTCGGTCACAGATGGCACGGTCATTCATGTGATAGTTCGAGCGGAGATACTGCTGTGTGCCAACCACCGTGGAATAGATATCCTCCATTCCGATGCGGTGTACCCTGGTCCCGGTTCCAAGTTCTGCCACAACCTCACAGACGGCGGAGCCAAATCCTCCGACAATGGTATGTTCCTCCACCGTAACCAGATGGGCAAAACGGCTGCAGAGCCCTTCAATTGTCCTTCGGTCTATGGGTTTCACACAGGGGAAAGAAATGATCTCCGCAGAAATGCCGTTCTTCTCCAGCATTTCCCCTGCCGAGACCGCCTGCGTCAGGATTCCGCCTGTTGAAAGAATCGCCACATCCGTACCCTTTCTCAAAACCAGGGCTTCCGGCATTTTCCAGTTCTCCACCGGTTCCTGATGCAGCATCGGTTCCCCGCCGCGTCCGAGTCTCAGGTAACAGACACCCGGAACAGAAAGCATCTTAGGGACCACGGCTTCCACTTCCGCGGGATCCCCCGGGGCAAACACGGTCACGCCCGGAAGTGCACGAAGCACAGCAATGTCTTCCGTTGCATGATGGCTCATACCCAGTGAGCCATAGACAAATCCGCCGCCCACACAGACAATCTTGACATTCGCATCATGATAGGCGCAGTCATTGCGAATCTGTTCGAGACATCGCATCGTCGGGAAATTACCGATGGAATACGTAATCACGGTTCGCCCGGTCCTGGAAAGTCCCGCGGCCATCCCGGTCATGGCCTGTTCGGCTATCCCGGCATTGATAAACTGATTCGGATACGTTTCCCAGAAAGGTTTCAGCACACCAAACCCAAGATCACCGGTAATCAGAACCAGCCGGCTGTCTTCCTTCGCCTGCCGCATCAGGGCCCGTACAAATGCATCTCTCATGGCCGCTGTGCCTCCAGTTCCAGGCGTGCCGCCTCATATTCCTCACCCTGCGGTGTGCGGTAGTGCCAGAGAATATCATTCTCCATGAAACTGACACCTTTTCCCTTCACCGTGTCCGCAATGACCACCGAAGGATTTCCTCTGTGTTCCGAAGCATTGCGCAGGGCATTCTCCAGCGCATGGACATCATGACCGTCCACCCGCTGGACATACCAGCCGAAGGAAGCCCATTTATCATCAAAGGGTTCAAGCTTCAGCGTCTTCTCACAGAAATCCAGGGACTGCATATGGTTGTGGTCCACAATGGCAATCAGATGATCCAGGCCGAAATGGTTCGCTTCTAGAACCGCTTCCCAGACGCTCCCCTCATCACATTCCCCGTCACCCAGCACCACAAACGTCCGCCAGTCACGGCCATCCATTTTCGCACCAAGGGCAAGCCCCACACCTACGGCCAGTCCATGTCCGAGAGAGCCGGTGGAAAATTCAACCCCCGGAACACCACGGTGGGATACATGACCGGACAGATGCGAGCCGTCCGCATAATGCTTTCGAAGTTCTTCCACGGGGAAGAATCCCCTTTCCGCCAGAGCCGCATACACGGAAGCACCGGCATGTCCCTTGGACAGGATCAGCCGGTCCCGGTCTTCCCACTGCGGATTTTGAGGATCCACCTTCAAAATACGGGTGTAAAGAACCGCCATGATCTCAGCAACAGAAAAGATGGCGCCGATATGACTGCCCCTGCTGATATGCGTCATTTCAAGGCCATGGCGCCGGATCAGCCAGGCAAGTACCTCAGGGTCTGAAACATCGGGCCTGCCAGGAAGGAAGCCCGCGTGTATCCATTCTGTATAGGTCATTCCGTCCCGGTAATCCATACGCTCACTTTCCTTTTGCGTTACTGCTCTTTGCGTGGGTCTCGTCCGCCATCTTTTTTGCCTTTCCGAATACCCCGCCGATGGTCTCGAGGAGAAGCCGGACATCCAGCCCGAAGGACTGATTCTTCGCATATTCCACCCTCAGGCGGTTCTTTTCAGGCAGGATATATTTCTCATAGTTTTCCACCGGATTATCCGTGCCGACAATCTCATCCTGTGCAATAAACACAATGCTGGACCTGTCCGTAACACCCGGACGTACCCAGAGGATGCACTGTTCTTCCTCCGTATAGGCAGTGGTGTAAAGAAGCAGTTCCGGCCGGGGACCCACAAAGGACATGTCCCCTTTGAGGATGTTCAAAAGCTGTGGAAGCTCATCCAACTTCAGCCGCCGCATTACTTTTCCGGCCCGGGTTACACGGTCATCGTTCAGTGCCGTACATCCGCCGGTTTTGTCGGCACCTACAACCATGGAACGGAATTTCAGAATCTGAAAGGTGCGGTTATGATATCCGCCACGGGGAGCCCTGTAGAAAACCGGTCCCTTTGAATCCAGTTTGACCCAGAGGGCAAGCGGCAGCATAATCAGGGCACCGGGAATCAGGAGCACCAGCGCGAGGAGAAAATCCAGGATTCTTTTGACGACATGACTGTAAAAAGGATGGGAAAGGGGTCCATCCCAGTAGGGAAGCGCCTCCGAAGTACCGTTTTTCGGCATACGATCCAACATCTCCCATGTAATTGCTCTCGGTTCTGCTTATTCGTCCAGCAGTCTTTCCAGAAGTTCGTTCACATGCTCCAGTTCATCCCTTGTATAATACTGGAGGATGATTCTCCCGCGGGTGTCAGAGCCCTTGAGCATGACGCGCACTCCCATAGCCTCGCGAAGACGCGTTTCAAGCTGACTCAGTTCGCTCGAGAGCTGATCCGGCTCCGGCTTGACACGCTTTTTCTTTTTCTCTTCCTTGCCCATGGCTGCAATCTCTTCCAGCTGTCGCACCGAGTATCCGTTGCTGACAGTTTCTTCGGCCAGCTGTCGCTGTCTTTCAACATCATCCAGCCCGGCAAGCACCCGCGCATGGCCCGCGCTGAGGACGCCCTCCCGGATCAGGTCACAGACCGAGGAAGGCAGGGTCAGAAGACGCAGAAGATTGGCCACCGCTGGACGTGATTTGCCCAGGCGCTTGGCGACCTCTTCCTGTGTAAAATCGCACTGGTCCATCAGCTGACGGATGCCCTGTGCCACTTCCAGAGGATTGAGGTCTTCACGCTGCAGGTTTTCAATCAGTGCGACTTCCATCTGCTGGGTCTTGTCCATTTCCCGGATCAGACACGGCACTTCAGTGAGTCCTGCTTCCCTTGCTGCACGCCAGCGGCGTTCACCGGCCACAATGGTATAGCGGTTCCTGCTCCCCTTCACAACCAAAATCGGCTGCAGAATTCCCTGAGCCGATATCGACTGTGCCAGAAGAGAAATGCTCTCCTGGGAAAATGCTTTTCTGGGCTGATCCAGGTTTGGATCAATCTGGCCGATCCCGATCATCTGGACACCGGTCAGATCATTGCTTTCCTCTTCCGGCAGAAGGGCATCCAGGCCCCTGCCCAATCCGTGCGTCTTTTTCGGCATCTTGCTTTTCCCCCCGGCAGCGGATCAAGCCGCTGATCAATGCTTTCTGGCTTTTTTGCCATTGCGCCTGAGGACTTCTTCACCAAGAGCCCTGTAGGCAACTGCCCCCGCGGAACGGGGATCATAAATATGAATGGGTTCGCCATGACTCGGTGCTTCACCAAGGCGCACTGAGCGCGGTATCGTCACAGGGTACACCTGCTTTTTAAAATGCTTCTTGACCTGGTCCACCACCTGCAGACCGAGATTTGTGCGCCCGTCAAGCATGGTCAGCAGGACGCCTTCCACAACAAGATTGGTATTGATCGACCTGCGCACGCGGGAAATGGTGTTCATCAGACTGGTCACACCTTCCAGCGCATAGTATTCGCACTGAATCGGGATCAGGACGGAATCAGCGGCAGCAAGTCCATTCAGCGTGAGCAGTCCCAGGGAAGGCGGGCAGTCAATCAGGATAAAATCATACTGGTCCCTGCATGTCTGCAGTGCCTTCTTTAACTGATATTCCCTGTCTTCTTCGTCCACCAGTTCCAGTTCCGCGCCGGCAAGCCGTATGTCCGAGCCGGCAACATACAGGCGGTCCCACCGTGTATGCTGGATACAGCTGCTGATCTCAGCATCCCCCATCAGGACTTCATAGATGCTGTTTTTGCCGGGTTCCATGCCCAGGCCCGACGTTGCGTTTCCCTGCGGATCCAGGTCTACCATCAGGGTTTTCTGTCCCAAGTCTGCAAGAATCGCAGACAGGTTCACGGTTGTGGTGGTTTTGCCTACGCCGCCTTTTTGATTGGTTACCGCAATCGTCTTTCCCATAGCATTCACCGTCCTGGTTTACAGCATTGCACACTTGTACATTCTGCTATTATATCAGTTTTCAGGGGCTTGTAAAGTGCAGGCCCTTCCTGCAGAAGCCGTGTGCCTATGACCTCTGTTCCAGCCGAATCAGTTGGTCTCCTGTGAGGAAATCTGTTCTTTACTTGTTCTTTTCTTTCATTATTATTTCTTTTCATGCTTTTCTGCACACATTCCGGAAACCTGGAACATGACCGTCTGTGCTGTCAGTCCATGTCGTTTCAAGGGCTGCAACAGATACTCCCACGCGATGCGCTTTGAAATATAGAGCAAAGGCCATATTGATTCCTTTTTTTCCTGCCCTTGTGATATTTTTCCGTTTCAGCTATACTGTATACTGTCTCAATATGTTGTGCAAGCAACCACCTGAACATGGTATCAGACCAATAGATCTTGTTCCGGCTTTGAAGTCATAAAAGGAGTATCGGTTATGAGTAAACGCATGATCAAAACTGCCGCACTTATCCTGCTGGCCGCACTGTTTTTCCTGTCGTCCGCATTGGGTGAAAGCTATGAAGCCACCACCATGCGTCTTCTCCGCTATGACGGCAGCGTGGAAATTCTGGACGCCAGTGGAAACGCACGCTTTGTGATGGAAAACGCCCGATTCAACAGCGGTGAATCCATGCAGACCGGTTCCGCGAGCAGTGCATCTGTCGGACTTGACAGCACGAAAATCGTGACCCTCGATGCTGAGACACAGGTGGATTTTGCCAAGGAAGCCAGCCACCTGCAGATGACACTCCGCCAGGGCACCCTTTTTCTGGATGTACAGGAAAAGCTCGACGAGAATGAAGTGCTTGACATCCAGACCACAACCATGACCGTCGGCATCCGGGGTACCATTGTCTTCATCTCGGAAGAGCCTGAAAAAGGAAATGGTGTCACCACACTGGGCGTCCTTGAAGGCACAGCGCAGATCAGTTATGCGGATCCTTCCGGAGCGCAGCGCCTCCTTCCTGTTCCCGCAGGACATCTTGCCGTATTCCCCCATGACGCCACGGCCCCGGTCATTTCCGAGCTGGCCGCTGATTCTCTCAGCAGCTTTGTGATCAATACCGTCACCAGCGACCCGCAGCTGGTCGAACGGACACAGATTGATCAGCTTGTGCCTGCCCAAGTGCCCGTTACGCCGGATGACGCTGTGGAACCCTATCCTGCAGCCGGAGACTGGAGCTGGGATGAAGATGTCACCTTCATCGCCCAGAGCGCAAGCAAGCTCTACGATGGTGAAGCACTGACCCGCCCCTCGGATGTTCTGATCTATGGGCTTCCCGAACTTTTCACTGCAAAAGTTTCTGCTTCGGGCAGCCAGACCAACGCCGGAAAATGTGCCAACGAGATTTCTGAAGGATTCAGGATTTACAATTCCTCCAATGAGGATGTCACCTCCCATTTCAAGAACATTCATACCGTAGCCGGTCTTCTGCAGGTGGATCCAGTACCTCTGACCATCTGGACGGGCAGTGCTGAGAAAATATACGACGGAACTGAACTGACCAATCCCCGGGCAGGTCTTGAAACCCTGCCGCCCAAAGACAGCAATGGTCCGGAATGGCGCAACAGCGGCCTGGTGTCTGCCAGTGCCGCAGGAAGCCAGACCCTTTATGTAACCAGCGGTGTGATCTGGGCCCACGGGACAAACCCGCTGACCGGGGAAATCCGTGAACTGGAAATCTATGCAGGTCAGCGTCTGACCATCTTCCTGCGCAAGGATAACGATCAGGAAAGCATTGAGTTCCAGATTGACACCCTGGCAGAGGATGATCTTCCCGATGCCGTTCTGCGTCTTTATGCTGAAAACCCTGCGCTTCTCGCACAGGCCTGCATGGATACCGGCTGGAGCAGGGATACCCTCTCTGCGCGGATCCGTGAGCTTCCCGAGTTCCAGGGTTCTCTTGTCACGGCACACGAGCTCCTGGTCGCAGAGGAAGATGCCGAGAATCTGCTTGTGGACAACACGGATATCCGCATCACCATCGATACGGATATCACCAATTACAATGCCCGCCCGCTCAATACCAAGGAAGCCCATTTCTATCCTGTCATGCTTCCGACAGATGTCCTTGTCACTGCGACCGGAAGCCAGCTTGAAGTCGGCGAAAGCATCAACACGTATGTTCTGAACTGGGGCACCACCAATCCAGTCAATTATGTTGTCAGTGAAAGGCTCGGAACACTGACCGTCCTGCCTGTGGCTGTCAATTATGATGTTCCGGTCACCGTGACAGCTGCCTCAAGAAGAAAAGTCTACGATGGTACGACCCTTTCCACCAACGGTTTCAAGGTGGATGGCCTGCCCGACGGATATTCCCTGCATGCATCGGTGGGCGGCAGAAGGACTTCTGTGGGTTCCAGTGCCAGCGTGATTCAGTCCTATGTCATCTATGATGAAAACGGAACAGATGTTACCTCTCTGTTCACCGAAGTGCACACCCGCAATGGTTCTTTGACCGTCACACCCGCCAGTGCCACCATTACCACGGACTCCGCGAGCAAGATGTATGACGGCACACCGCTTACGGCTCCGGGTGCTGACATTTCCGGCCTTGCCGCAGGCGAAAGTGCAACCGTCACGGCAACAGGATCCATTACCGAAATCGGCACTGCCACCAACACCTACAGCATCAGCTGGGGAAGCGCTGATCCGTCCAACTATACCGTTTCTGAAAACCTGGGCACCCTGGAAGTCACCGGCTACACGATGGCAGTCACGATCACCGCGCCATCCGGGACCAAGGTCTATGACGGTGATCCCCTTTTCGCGGAAGGGGATTCCGCAACGGTCACCGGGCTGCCGGCAGGTTTCTCCTGCGTCACATCGGTAACCGGCAGCCAGACGAACGCCGGAACCAGTGCGAGCACGGTAACCGATTATGTCATTTACGATGATACAGGCGCCGATGTCACCGACCTCTTCTCTTCCGTCACCAGGGTTGATGGTACGCTGACCGTCACGCCTGCCGAACTGATCATTGACACAGGTTCCCGGACCAAAACATATGATGGAGACCCCCTGACGTATCCGGAAGCCTCCGTGACAGGCCTTATCGGGAGCGATGAAACGGATACTTCCTTCAGTGTGACTGCTGTCGGTTCCATCACTGATGCCGGAACCCAGCCCAACAGCTACAGCATTGACTGGGGCACCGTCAATCCGGGCAATTATACGGTCACGGGCAATCTGGGCACCCTGACTGTCACAAAGGCCCCGCTTCAGATCATCACAGGCAGTGACAGCAAGGAGTACGATGGAACGCCTCTGACGAAACCTGACGGAATGGATGTGTTCGGTCTTTACGACGTTGATGCAGGAGATGTTACGGTTACCGCAACAGGCAGCATTACCGATGTTGGCACCGCCGAGAACACCTATTCCATTGACTGGGGTACCGCCAACAGCAACAATTACGAAATTTCTGAAACGCTGGGTACACTGGCGGTCACCATCAATACAGATGAGATTAACATTACCTCCGGGTCCGCAACAAAACAATACGATGGCACCCCGCTCACGGAGAGCACTGTGACAGTCAGCGGACTGCCGGCAGGTCTGCAGTCCAACTGTTCCGTTTCCGGTTCCCAGACAGCCGTCGGTGCATCCAATAACACGATCGATTCTTATCAGATTCTGGACAGCAGCGGGAAAAATGTCACTTCCTATTTTGACAATATCAGCAAGAGTGAGGGCTTATTGACCGTTGATCCCAATTCAACGCTCATCACAATCACAGCCGGTTCCGCTGAAAAGCCTTACGACGGAACTGCGCTCACAGCAGTCGGTGCAACAGTCACCGGACTCCCTGACGGTTTCAGGATTGACCCTACTCTTTCCGGATCCCAGACTGCTGTCGGAGACATCGACAGCCAGATCGCTTCATATAAGATTCTGAACAGTGACGGTGAAGATGTGACCGCGTACTTCAACAATGTTCAGACTGCAAATGGTATCCTGACCGTCACTCCGGCTTCTCTGACGATCCAAACCAGCTCTGCCTCAAAAACCTATGACGGCACCCCGCTGACCAGCGCAGCCGTCACCGTCACCGGTCTGGCGAACGGTGAAACCCTTTCTGTCACAGCAACGGGCACGATCACCGATGCCAACAGCGGAAGCAATACCTATTCCATCGACTGGAGTACAAGCACCGCTGATCCATCCAACTATACGATTACAGCCGAGGAACTGGGCACTCTGACTGTCTCAAAAGCAGATCTCCGGATTTTCTTCCCGGATGACATAGAGACGCAAAAGACTTATGACGGCACCGCGCTCACAGCCCCGCTCCCAATAATCGAAGGTCTCGCCGATGGTGAAACCATCGGTGTCGATGTGACTGGGTCGATCACGGATGTGGGCGAGACCCCTATCTCCTGTACAGTCACCTGGGGCACCGCAAAAGAGAGCAACTACAACCTCATTACGGATGACCTTGGAACCCTGAAAATCACGCCTGCTGATCTCTATATTCACATTATGGAAGACACGATGATCCTAAAGCCCTATGACGGCACAGAACTTACGGTACCACCCGTGATCATCGATGGTCTTGCGGAAGGTGAAACCGCAACGGTCACTGCAACGGGTTCAATCACAGATGTCGGCAGCATACCGGTTGTCTTTTCAGACATCACCTGGGGAACGGCCAAAGCAGGTAACTATAATCCGATTTTTGAAGATGCCACGCTGACGGTCATTCCGGCTGAAATAAATATCATCATTGAAGATCTTGAGAAAGACTATGATGGTGAACCTCTGACATATCTGGATCCAATCTATGTCGAAGTTGTTGTCGGTGAAACCATCATCGTCATTCCAACAGGCTCCATCACCGATGCGGGGGAGATTACAAACACCTATACGATCGATTATAACGGTGTAAATCCTGGAAACTACACAGTCACAGACTCCAGCATTGGCAAGCTGACCGTCCATCCGAGACCAATCACTGTTTATACGGACAGCGTCAAGGCAGTCTATAACGGTCAGCCAGTGACAGCCCCCGGATATTACATTGATGATCTGGTGGATGGGGAAACCCTTGTCGTGGTAACAACCGGCACGCTTACTGAAAGAGGATCCGTGGAAAACACATGTTATATTGATTGGGAGAATTCGACAGCAAAACCGGGCAATTATGATATTACCTTCGATTTGGGCACGATTTTCGTTAATTAACAGAGCCGGCTTCAGAGCTTTTCCTGTTTGTGAGGCTTTCCATGAAGAAACATCACACCTACCTGATTGCTGCTGTCTCCGCCCTGCTTTCTGTTCTCCTGATCGCCACCGGTGTTCTGCAACGCGTGGACAAATGGGTCCAGGATACCATGTACCAACAGCCAGGTGTCGCTTCCACCGATATCGTGATCATCGGCATTGATGAAAAAGCGCTTCAGGAACTGGGGCCTTGGCCCTGGTCCCGAAGCGTTGTTGCCGATGCACTCTGTGTCCTGGCATCGGACCCTTTGCACCAGCCAGCTGTTGTAGCTCTTGATATTCTTTATGCCGGAGAATCTGATGAGCCCGGTTCCGATGCCTATCTTGCCAACGCAGCCGGGCTTCTGGAGAATGTCGTCACCGCTTCCATGGCTGAGTACGGTGAAGAAATCATATGGGATGAAGGGCATGCGCGATCCATCAATGCATCTGCAGTTCTCGACTATATCACCCCCTATGATGCGCTGTGCACCAAGACGATTCAGGGACATATCAATGCCATGCTTGACCGGGACGGTGTCCTGCGCCATTCCCTCCTGTATGTTGAGCCTTCTCCGGATATCCGAGTCTACTCTCTCGGATACGAAACAGCACGCCTGTTTCTGCAGAAGCAGGGGAAAGAGATTGCAGCTCCGCCCGTGAATGCCGCAGGCCATTTCTATATTCCATATACCGCCCTGCCGGGAACCTATTATGACGGTGTTTCCGTTGCCGATCTGATCAACGGTTCCGTTCCCTCCTCCTACTGGGACGGCAGGATCGTTCTCATCGGTCCCTATGCACCGGCCCTTCAGGACGCCTACTTCACATCGCTCAGCAAGGCAGAGCCCATGTACGGTGTTGAATTTCAGGCCAATGTCATTCAGAGCCTGATCAACGGCATGTATAAAACAGAGGTTCCCGATCTGCCTCAGCTCATCGTACTTTTTATTCTTTGCCTCGGAGCTGCCTTCGCACTGAATCGAATGACCGTAGCACGCGGGGGCATTCTCTGTGCAGGAATCATTATTCTGGGGATCGGTGCCAGTTTCATCATGTATCGTGCAGGCCTGGTCACCCATCCCACCTGGATGCCCGCGACCTTTCTTCTGCTGTATGTGGTCTCCATCGTTCTTCATTATATACATGCCGCCAGGGAACGGCAGCTGCTTGCTCTCAAGGAAGAACGTATCAGCGCAGAACTGTCCCTCGCAACCCGCATCCAGTCCAACGCCCTTCCCAAGGAATTCCCGCCTTTCCCGGATCGTCATGAATTTGATATCTATGCCTCCATGACGCCGGCCAAGGAAGTTGGCGGCGACCTGTATGACTTTTTCCTGATCGATGATGATCATCTGTGTGTTGTGATCGGTGACGTTTCCGGAAAAGGTGTCCCCGCTTCCCTGTTCATGATGGTAGCCCTGACCCTGATCCATCACGTCGCCATGCATGAGCTCAGCCCTGCCAGAATTCTCCAGAGCATCAATCAGGAGATCTGCTCCCGCAACTCTGAGGAAATGTTTGTGACCATATGGCTTGCCGTGCTTGAAATTTCGACCGGCCGGCTGACTGCTGCCAATGCAGGGCATGAATATCCGGCTCTCAAAAAAGCTGATGGCCATTTTGATCTTTTCAAGGACAAACACGGCTTTGTCATCGGCGGCATGGACGGCGTCCGCTTCCGGGAATATGACATTCAGATGGAAAAAGGCGATAAACTGTTTGTCTATACCGACGGTGTGCCGGAAGCCACCAATGCTGAGGATGCATTCTTTGGTACCGACCGGATGATTGAAGCGCTCAGAAGCGGCGAAAGCCATACACCATCGGAGATTCTGGACTCTGTTGCCAGTGCGGTCCACGCCTTTGTTGGCAGTGCACCTCAGTTCGATGATCTGACCATGCTCTGCCTGACATACTTCGGTCCCCCGTCCGAAACTTAAGAAAGCCACCTTCGGTTCTTTCCCTTTTTATGCATCCGATCTTTCCGTTTTTCGATCATCAGCCGGAGCCAGGATTGTACTGGAACTCCGGCTGTTTTTTCCCTGCGATCATGAGAACATGCTGAACGGCTTCCGAGCTTTTGCGAAAAAATGGTTATTTTGGCTTATTATCCATTCAAAATCTGCAGATTTAAGCTCGCTTCAAGTTGACTTTCCCTTCCTTGAACCTTATAATTTGTAATTACATTACATGGTCATATCCAAATACACGGTCTGTTCGCAATCATAATGTCTATCAGAAAGGACTGAACGATCATGACTGCGGTCAAAAAAGCATCAGCTCCTAAGCACAAAAAGACCAGTTTTGCGGTGGAGTTCAGAAAGCATCCGTGGCTTTATTTCATGCTGATCCCGGGCCTGCTGTACTTCATCATCTTCAAGTATATCCCGATGGTCTTCCTGCCCATTGCCTTTGAGAACTATGTTCCCTTCAGCGGCATGCTGGGCAGCCAGTGGGTGGGACTGAAGTGGTTCCAGTATTTCTTCAAGTCAAGCTGGTGGCGTTATCTGAGCAACACGCTCGTGCTTTCTGTTATGAGCATCGCGTTCACCTTCCCTGCCCCTATTATTCTGGCCCTGCTGCTCAATGAAATGCGTTCCCTGCACTACAAGAAGCTGACCCAGACGCTTCTGTATGTACCGCACTTCATTTCCATCGTGATCGTCGTTTCCATTACATATGTTATCTTTGGTTCGGATGGCATTATCTACAAGCTGACCACCCAGCTCCTGGGTCATTCCATTGACTATCTTGGTGATCCGAAGGTGTTCCGCTGGATGATTGTCGGGCAGAACATCTGGAAAGAAACCGGATGGGGCACCATTATCTTCCTTGCTGCTCTTACAAATGTGGACACACAGCTCTATGAAGCAGCCATGATCGACGGTGCCAACCGCGCACAGCGTCTCTGGCACATCACCCTTCCTGCAATCCGTTCCACCATCGTTCTCATGCTCGTTCTCCGCATGGGTTCCGTGCTGGATACCGGCTATGAACATCTCATCCTGATGGCCAACTCCCTCAACCGTACGGTTTCTCAGACACTCGACGTTTTCGTGTATCAGAGCGGTATTCAGAACGCCCAGTACTCCTACGCTTCTGCAGTCGGTCTGATGAAGAGTATTGTCTCTGTTATCCTTGTTGTCTCCGCCAATAAGATCGCTCACGCACTCGGCGAAGACGGTCTGTATTGAGAGGAGGATGACTTATGGCAATTAAAAAGACGACAATTGAGACCATGGAGCTGAACGGCAGGACTGTGAAAATCCATGAAGGTCCTGTTGGTGTATACCGCACAGTCGGCAGCGTGATCTTCGATATCCTGAATTATGTGATCGTCGGTCTGATCGCCCTGACCACGGTTCTTCCGATTATCTACATCATTTTCAACTCCTTTGCTACAGAATACGAACTGACAACCCGCTCGATGTTCATTATCCCGCACACCTGGTCAGTGGACGCTTATACCTATATTTTCTCCTCCAACAAGATTCTCCGTTCCTTCGGCAACTCGGTTCTCATTACCGCCGCCGGAACTGCAATCAACCTGTTCTTTACCGTCACCTTTGCCTATGCCCTTTCCAAGAAATTCCTTCGCGGACGCAATCTCATCCTGAACCTGGTGATTATTTCCATGTTCTTCTCTGCCGGCATGATTCCGGGATATATCGTGGTCGCCAGCTGGCTGCGTCTTCGCGGCACCTACTGGGCGCTTCTGCTTCCCGGTGCCATTTCGGCCTATAACATGATGATTGTCAAGAACTTCTTCCAGGGCATCCCGGCCGAGCTCGAAGAAAGCGCAAACCTTGACGGCTGCAATGATCTGCAGACCCTGTGGAAAATCGTTCTTCCCCTTTCCGGTCCTGTGCTGGCAACCTTCGGTCTCTTCTATGCCGTCGGTCACTGGAACAGCTTCTTCCCGGCCATGATTTATCTGACCGATGACAAAATGTATCCCCTGCAGCTGATTCTTCGGAATATCATCGTGACTGCCGAAGCCGCAGCCGGTGATATGTCCCTGATGGATCCGAACTTTGTCGAACCCCCGAAGCAGTCCATCAAGATGGCCGTTATCGTGGTGGCCACCGTTCCGATTATGTGCGTGTATCCTTTCCTGCAGAAGTACTTTGTCAAGGGCGTTATGGTCGGAGCTCTGAAGGGCTGACAACCCGCTTTATCCATTGGTTATACTGCCGCATGGCATGTAACAATATAGAAGGAGGAATATACCATGAAAAAGTATCTTTCCCTGTTTCTCGCTCTTGCTATGGTTCTCTCCATGTGCAGTTTTGCAACGGCCGAGGCCAAGGAAGAAATGACCCTGAAACTGATGCTGCCTGACTTCTACTCTGACGCTGAATGGAAGACCCTCGAAGCTGGCAACCCCATTCTGCAGAAGATTTATGAAGCGACCGGTGTCAAGCTCGACATCACCTGGGTTCCCAACTCTGCCTACACCGAGATGACCTCCATGACCCTGGCCGATCCTGCAAATATGCCTGAAGTCATGGTCATCCAGGGACCGCGTGATGCCGTCACCATCAACGCTGCCCGCGCTGGTGCTTTCTGGGATCTGACCGATTACATTGATCAGTATGAATACCTCTCCCAGGGCGAAGACACGGTTTACAACAACACCGCGATTGACGGCCGCATCTATGGCATCTATCGTGCACGTCCCTATGCCCGCGCTGGTATCTATTACCGCAACGACATCGCTGCCAAGGCCGGCATCACCGCCGAACCCACCAATGTGGATGAGTTCAAGGCTCTGTGCTTTGCCCTCGCAGGCGTAAGCGATGACACCTATTGCATCAATATGTGCAAGTATGTTGCCGGCACCATCGGCATCACCACCGTCATGTTCGGCGCTCCCTACACCTATGGTCTGGACGAGAACGGCAAGCTCTATCCTGCCTTCGAAGATCCGCACTTCCAGGAAGGCCTTGACTTCCTCCGTGAACTCTATGCCAAGGGCGGCATTGATCCCAACTTCATGACCATCGAATCCGGCAACTGGGATGACGCAGAACGCAACGAAAACCCGAAGGCTTTCATGCGTCTCGACTGCCTTGACAACGGCTTCCGTTATCAGGAATGGCTTGAAACCAACCTCGGCTTCTCCAATGAATATGGTAATGCCGTTGTTTCCCTGGTGACTGCCATCCCCAACAGCGAAGGCAAGGTCCAGGTATGGCCTCAGAACATTGGTGCTTCCGGCGAAATCGTTGTCACCAAGGCAACCACCGCTGAAAAGCTTCCCGCTGTCCTGAAGTTCCTCGACTGGTGCAACAGTGCAGAAGGCCAGACCCTCATCAACTGCGGCATCGAAGGCGAAAACTACTGGATGCTCGAAGACGGCACCCGCCAGAACTTCCCGCTCGGTGAAGATGCCAATGCAAACACCTATGCCACCTACACCAACACGGTTCTGCACTCCATGAACCAGCTGGGCATGAACGTCAACGGCGACCTCACACCTCCGACCCGCAAGACCCAGCTCCGCGACGAATACAACGCCAACCTGGTTGAGAATGCTCAGTATGTTATCGCCAATCCCTGCCTGACCCTCGACAGCGAAACCAACACCCTGATGGGCACCACCCTCAACACCGATGTTGAAGACGCTCAGGTTCAGTACATTGCCGGCAAGATCGATCTCGCAGGTCTGCAGGCTGCATATGCCACCTGGCATGACATGGGCGGCGATATGATTCTGATGGAATATCAGGATGCTTATGACAAACTGAAGTAATTCAGCTGACTCATGCAGAGGCTGCCGGCATATGCCGGCAGCCTCTCTTGATGTTCCGTCCTGTTCGCGGTATGATTCCCCGGTCAGCAAAAAGATTCAGTAAGTGATGCATTTGGAGGAAGCTTCCATGATGAACAAAGTGTATCAGTGTTTTCCAGGCGGCAGGCACAAGGCCCTGACCATGTCCTATGATGACGGCCGTACCGCTGACCGCCGGCTGGTCGACATTTTCAACCGGCACGGCATCAAGGGCACATTCCATCTCAACAGCGGTCTGTTCGGCGATGACAAACGCATTGACCCTTCCGAGATCCCTGCTCTCTACCGCGGGCACGAGGTTGCCTGCCATACAGTAACCCATCCGACCATTGCCCGCTGTCCACTGCCTGAGGTTGCCGAGGAAGTGCTGGCTGACCGGAGAACCCTGGAGAAGTACACCGGCTATCCTGTCCGCGGCCTCAGCTACCCCAACGGTTCGCTTTCAGAAGACATTGAGCATCTTCTCCCCCTGTGCGGCATTCGGTATTCCCGTGTTGTCGGCTCCTCCGACAGTTTTGCCCTGCCCGAGAATCCCTACCGCTGGCAGGCCACCTGCCACCATAAGCACCGTCTTCTGGAACACGGCGAAGCCTTCAATGCACTGTTCAAAAAACAGTATCTGTATCTCATGTACGTCTGGGGCCACAGTTACGAGTTTGACAATGACGACAACTGGCAGTTGATGGAGGACTTCGTTGCTCTGGTTGGAAACAGGGACGATGTATGGTACTGCACCAACATTGAATTCATGGACTGCATGGATGACTTCACCCGCCTGCAGTTCGCATGCGACAACGGTTTCGTCTTCAATCCCAATGCCCGGGACTGCTGGATTTCCGTCAACGACAGCGAACCTGTGTGCATCCCGGCCGGCAAAACGGTCACACTGTAAGGACAAGGAGGAACGCCTATGATCACCTATCGCGATCCTGTGACAGGATACGAAATCAACCGCTATACAGAAGGTCCCGAACGCAACAGCAAGCTGTATTTTACCTGTGAGAACTTTTCCACTGATGACCGCTATTTCTTCTTTATGAAACAGGAACTTCCGGGAAAGCAGGACGGCGGATGCTACCGTGCAGATGTCCGGACAGGCGAACTCACCCGTATCACTGACAACCGTTTCCGCGGGTTTGCCACGGACCGCGAAAAGAACATCGGCTATACCTGCCAGAATGAAACGGAAGTCTACGCCGTCGATCTCGAAACGGCCAAAATGGAAAAAATCGGCGATCTTCCCAAAGGCGGCCAGATTACGGGCCACCTGACAGCTGCCAACACCGGCCGTATCGCCTGCAGTTATCATCTTGCCACCAAACTGTACGCGCTGGTGATCATAGACCCCGGCAAGGAAGCCCAGATTGTTTATGAATCCGATTACCGTCTCGGCCATGCCCAGATCTGCCCGACCGACGAGAACCTGATTTTCTATATTCATGAGACCGAAGGCGATGCCTTCCAGCGCACTTGGATGTTTGATATCCCGGATCGCTATGTCCGCCCGTACTATGTTGAACATCCCCATGAATGGATCACCCACGAGGTCTGGTCTGCGGACGGCTCAGAAATGGCCCTCATGAAGCTTGACCCCTGCGGGTTTGTCAACGGGGAGCAGGGTGAGACCCATATGGGCCGTATTCTGATCGGTGACAAAGACGGCCATCATTTTGACGTTGCCGCTTCCTGTGAACAGCTGCTCCATCCATGCCTGAGCCGTGACGGAAAGTGGCTGTGTGCTGACCGCATCAGCTACCTCGGCAAAACGATTCAGGAAGGTGTTGTCCTGATCGAACGTGCCACGAAGAAGTCCAGGCTGATTGCCACCACCGGATCCTGCAAGACCGGCGCGGATCATCAGCACCCTTCCTTCAATCGCCGGGGGGACATGATTCTCTTCTCCAACCCCGATGAAAACGGCAATGCTCAGGTCTGCGTCATTGACCTTCAGCAGGTTCTTGCTGACTGGTAATCTTCCAGGACGCAGTTCAACGGACTGCAGCAATTGACAAGGAGCTGAGACGATGTCTTTGACGACATTCTTTATCCGGAAGTCCTTCAAGGCCGGAGATGACAAACGCGATGCCGGTCTTTCCACCCCGGAGACGATCGAGCGCTGGGATGATATCTGTTACGGTATGGATCCTCAGTGGCAGGTTCTGGATGTTTACCGCCCGAAGAACCCCGGTCATGCACTCCCGGTCATCGTCAGCATTCACGGAGGAGGATGGACCTACGGGGACAAGGAACGCTATCAGTTTTACTGCATGGATCTGGCGTCCCGCGGCTTTGCCGTTGTGAACTTCACCTACCGGGTTGCCCCGGAATGGAAGTTCCCGTCAGGACTTCATGACACCTGCCTTGTTTTCCAGTGGCTTTTCGGGCAGGCAGACTGCGGCTGGTTCGATCTCAGCCATGTCTTTGCTGTTGGTGATTCCGCTGGGGCCCATATGCTCACCATTTACTGTGCCGCCTGCGGCAACCCTGACTATGCACGGCAGATGGGGCTGGTCATTCCGCGTACCTCTGAAGGTGAAGCCTTCTGTCCCTCTGCAGTGGGCCTGAACTGTGGCGTCTATGCGATTGATTTCGCCACCGGGAATACCCTGACCAGAAATCTGATGAAAGCACTCCTGCCGCACCACGCAAAGGATCCCTCAGAAGTAAGCCTGGTGAACCCCGTTCCGTTCATCACCGATCATTTCCCGCCTGCCTATATTATGACGGCGAACAGGGACCAGCTGGCCGGTCCTCCTGCCCAGAAAGTGCTCACAGAAAAACTCGACACGCTGCAGATTCCGTACATTGACAAAACCTACGGAACAGATGCGGAACCGCAGGATCATGTCTTCCACTGTGATCTCAGGAATCCGGTCGGAAAGCTCTGCAACGATGAGGAATGCGCCTATTTCCTTTCCCATATCCAGGAATAAGAACGGGGCAGTCCGCTGACGCTGACAAAAAGAAGCATGCCCGAATGGTTCGTCCATTCCGGCATGCTTCTTTTGTCTGTCAATTTATTCCAAGGCTTCGCGTGCCTGTGTCAGCACAGGGTCATGGTCCCCGCCCGGAGCATACACGGCATTGATCTCGTCAATCTCACTTTTCCGGAGAACCGGCGTACACCAGGTGCAGCGCTTCAGTTTGCTGAAAGGCTCATTATCAATTTCCCCATAGGTGAAGGGGGTGAATTTCTTTCCCTTGGCACAGTAGCAGGTTTCACTGGAGTGATACAATTCTCCGCCTTTGGGATTATAGTACAGCGTCAGGTCATTATCCGGATACGGAATCTGTCTTCCCTGCCAGTCTTCCCAGATCACGATCCGGACATTGTTTTTCCGGTTGTTCCAGAGCCATTCCATATTGACACCATTGGGTGTTTTCCTCCGCTGAACCCGGACACAGCCATGACTGGCCTTTTCACCAAGCTTCGGCTCATAGGTGGAATAGCCCGAGGTCGTGGAATGCGGCACTTCATGAATCAGGTCACCGCCATTGTAGCGGATACCATAGGAACAAACCATATTGCCGTCCTGAAATCCGCCGACGGCCGGCAGCAGCAGCAGGAATTCTCCGGACCTTGTCTCATTCCAAGGCTGCTTCTTGTTGACAAGCCCTGTCGAGACCAGGAGGGTGGCATGCAGGGAACCATCCTTGAAAATGTACATTCTCTGGGTGAGCTTATCGATGACAATCCCCAGGGTCTGGTCCGGCTTGACCTGCCTGAGATACTTCGTCTGAATGTAGCCCTGAACCAGCATATTCCACCGCTTGACTTCGCTGTCATGGAAGGAGGAAGAATAGCATTCAACCAGCGTCCAGCCGTTGTCCAGTGTTTCCAGAACATGCAGTCCCTGGCTGATGCAGGTGACGACGCCAACTCCTTCTGCGTTCTCGTCCGGCTCCGCCCGAAGGGTAATCTGTGTGCGTTCGGCTTTCTTCTTTCCGCTGTCCGCAATCGTGATGGGAGAAGTGAGCATTTCCCATACATTCTGCTCATTCGAGATATCCATGGGAAGCGTCCAGAAGTTTGTTTTCTCGTCGGTGTACGGGCTGGAATAGGAAGGGGTAAACACTGCAGGTGATGCAGGAACTTCTGTTTCCGCTTCAATGACTTCCTCTTCCCAGATCACGCTGCTGTCTGTTTCGTCTTCCCAGATGACTTCCTCATCCCATCCTGCAGCATGGGTGCCCGGCATCCAGAGAAGAACACTCAGAAGAACGGCCGCGAGCCGGACCCATTCTTTGCGAATCATTTCATGTCTCCTTTACAGCACATGCTGAACATAGTCGGTGACGTCAAAAGGTTCCAGAGGGAGTGTGCTTTTCAGATACAGGGGATGATGCGGATGTCCCTTTTTTGAGACCTGTCCGCATTTGACCCATACAGCCCCTTTTTCCTGCCCATGACGGATCATATCCTCCAGACAATGCTTCAGATAGGCTCTTTTTTCAATAATGCTTCCCCAGGCAGCCCAGACAGTTGGTGCCGGTGAAAGTGAAAGGCAATAATCAAATGCCTTCATATTCTCTTCATGAAGCCGCAGGTTCATTTCCTCTGCCATGTCATCCGGAGAGGTAGCACGCTGCGCATACACATTGAACATGGTAAAGGAATCAAACCCATTATTCAGGGCAATCCGCTCCACGCTCTGCAGCGTCCTGTCGAGATCGTCCGGTCTGGCGGTTGAAGGGTTGATTCCGATGCAGATCAGCGGGTGGCTGCCGCGTGTGCCGAGGATATAACGGAACTCTGTATACGCATCCGGAACAAACAGCCATTTCCGGACATCATATGCCTCGTGCGGTTCCATCGCCCGCTGAAGGTACGTCTCAAAATCCACGTCCAGACCGGGCAGGTCCCCTGTCGGAATATGCCGCATTCCACTCCCCCGCTTTCCATACCATGACTGCAGCCTCCCAGAGTATAGAACGTTCCTTCGGTCCCTTTTCTTCCGAAGACCCGCCATTTTCCCGCGCTGCCGGTCCAGTATAGCACAATGCAGGCAGTGAACCAAGGGGCCTTCCATACTTTTGCCGCCTGAGGAATGAAAAGTCAAAAAAAGTCAGATTTTTTGAAAAAACCCCCTTGACAAGGCTTTGGAACGGAGTAGAATACAGATGAAGGTCAAAGAAAGTCAATGACCTTCCACTTCTCGCAAAAAGGAGCTGATCCTTATGGCAAGCATGAACAATTATACGCAGAAGTCTGTGGAAGCCATCCAGCGCGCACAGGCCATCGCGACACAATATCAGCATATGCAGGTGGATCAGGAGCATCTGGCCAGTGCCCTGACCGAAGACGGCAGCGGTCTGATTGCCCAGCTGCTTCAGAAATGCGGCTATTCCGTGGATTCCCTGCGTGCATCACTCGAAGATGCCATCTCCAGGATTCCCCGTGTCTCCGGCCCCGGACGTGAAGCGGACAAGGTGTACATCAGCCCGGACCTGGACAAGGCGCTGGTGGAAGCAGACAGCAAAGCCAAGCAGATGAAGGACGAATATGTGTCCGTTGAGCATCTGTGGATGGCTCTGTGTGCCAAGCCCAATGATCACATGCGCCAGATTCTCCGGAAAATCGGATACAGTGAGAATACCTTCCTGAAGGTGCTCTCCTCCGTGCGCGGAGCAACCCGTGTCACCAGCGACAATCCGGAAGGCACCTATGATGCCCTGAAAAAGTATGGTCAGGACCTTGTGGAACTGGCACGTCAGCACAAGCTTGACCCGGTCATCGGCCGTGACAGCGAGATCCGGAATGTCATCCGCATTCTGTCGCGTAAAACGAAAAACAACCCTGTGCTGATCGGCGAACCCGGT
>ONVN01000161.1 GCA_900321295.1 uncultured Eubacteriales bacterium | reverse complement strand
GGCAAACAGAAGCTGGTGGATACCGGCGGACGTGTCGATCGCTTCAAGAAGCGCTACGGCATGGAGTAAGGTCCGTATACAGAGCACAAAGTGCTCTGTTTTTCATTTCAGGATATATGAACTCTGGATGAACAGCAGAAAAGCAGGGTTGCAGTCCATCCTGTCGAATACTGGGATTCGTATCGATTTGCAGAAAGAAGGTTTTGAGTATGAAGAAGCAGCAGGCACAGAGTTGCCCGCGTGTCGATATAGGCGGCCAGGCTGTCATGGAAGGCGTCATGATGCGTGCACCGCGCGCGGTTGCCATTGCCGTGCGCCGTCCTGATCATTCCATCGTTGTCCAGTATAAAAATTATGTGCCGCTCAGTGAAAAGCATAAATGGATGGGATATCCTTTCCTACGCGGTGTCGTCAACATGGCAACGATGCTTTCCACAGGGATGGGTACGCTTGAAGACTCCACCAAGATGCTCGGTGTTCTTGATGAAGAGCCGACGAAATTTGAAAAATGGCTTTCAAAGAAACTGGGCAAAGGCGTCGATAAAATCGTGATGGCCCTGGCCATTGTACTTGCCGTTATTCTTTCCATCGGCCTGTTCATGGCGATTCCTGCTGGCATCGAATCTGCCCTCAAGAGTACCGGCATGGCTCCTCTGGGCTATACCTTGATTTCAGGCATCGTGAAAATCCTGATACTGGTCGGTTACATGCTGTTCGCTGGTTCTGTACCGGAAGTCAAACGTACTTTTCAGTATCATGGAGCTGAGCACAAAACGGTCTATAATCACGAAGCTGATTTACCGCTTACACCCGAAAATGCAAAAACCTTCTCCCGTCTGCATCCACGTTGCGGAACAGCTTTCCTTCTGATTGTCATGATGGTTTCCATCCTGCTGTTTCTGGCACTCAATATTCTTGTACCAATCAGCAACTATTTCCTTCGTCTGTTCTTCCATCTCGCCATGCTTCCCATTGTCGCAGGCACAAGCTATGAAATACTCAAAGGGCTTGCCCACTCCGACACCAAGCTTTCTCAAATCCTTCGCTGGCCCGGCCTGCAGATGCAGCGTCTGACCACCCGTGAGCCGGATTTCGGAATGCTTGAATGTGCAATTGTCGCTATGAACTGTGCGCTTTACGGTCTCCCCGCCCACGCCAAGAGAACGCCGGAGGGCTGGGCTGTTCTGCACAGTTATCAGGAATCGGATCCCGAATATGTGCCTGAGGATGAACCTGTCAGCGAGGAAGAGGAACCGGAGATTGAACTTGCTGATGAAGAATCTGAATCTGATGAAGAGACGCCTGAAGAATCCTCCGAGGCCGTTTCTTGACCCCCCGTGATGCCATCCGGAGTGCCGCTTCCGCTCTTGCAGCATGCGATATTCCGGATTCTCTTTATGATGCTTCACAGCTTCTGTCCTTCATCACCGGCCGTCCTGCTCTTTCTCTGCGTCTGGATTCCGAGTCAGCGCTGCCGGAAGAGGTTCTGACTGCTTTCCATGCGCTTTGTGCACGTCGTGAGAAGCGGGAACCACTTCAGTATATTGTCGGAACGGTTTCTTTTCTTGCACACGAATTCCGTACCGATCCGCGTGCACTCATTCCACGCCCGGAAACAGAACTGCTGGCTGAACGCGTGATTGAGATTGTGAAGAACCTTCCCTGCAGAAATGTGCTTGACCTTTGCTGTGGAACGGGCTGCATTGGTATTTCTATTGCTCTTGCATGCCCTGCATGTGCTGTAACCCTCTCGGACCTTTCCCCGGATGCACTTGCCCTTGCCGAGGAAAATGCCGCCCTGCTCGGAGCTTCCGTCTCCTTCCTGCAGGGGGATCTGTTTGCCCCTGCGGCTGACCGTCTTTTCGATCTGATTGTATCCAACCCGCCCTATATTCCCGCAGAAGAATGTCTTCATCTGCAGGCGGAAGTACTTCAGGAACCTCCGATGGCACTTGACGGTGGCACGGATGGTCTGGATTTCTACCGCAAAATTGCCCTTGAAGCACCATCGCATTTGACGGCAGGAGGCCAGCTTCTGGTTGAATGCGGAGATGGCGAAGCAGATGCAGTCTCCTCTTTGTTTCAGAAAGCGGGGCTTCAGCTGACCGGGATCTATTCGGATTATCAGTCACTCCCCCGCATCGTACATGCACAGATGCCCGATTCTACAGAAAGGTTTGAGACCAACCATGCTGGAAAAGTATCAATGGATTGCTGAACGCTATCAGGAGCTCACAGAAATGATCTCCCAGAGCGAAGTCATTGCAGATCCCCGAGCTTATCAGACAGCTCTCAAGGAACGGTCTCAGCTTCAGGAACAGGCTGATGCATGGGCTGCCTATCAGAAGCTCTTGGAGCATTTATCGCAGGCGAGGCAGATGGCCGGAGATCCCGATTTACAGGAAATGGCAGAAGATGAAATCCGAGAGCTTGAGAAGAACAAAACCACCATGGAGGAAAAACTCCAGCTTCTCCTGCTTCCCAGAGATCCAGACGATGAACGTTCCGTTGTCATGGAAATCCGTGCCGGTGCAGGCGGAGAAGAGGCCTGTCTTTTTGCCGCTGATCTGATGAGGATGTATGAGCATTTTGCTTCCAGGCATCATTTTCGCCTTGAACCTGTTTCGCTGAACGATACTGAACTCGGTGGCTTCAAGGAAGCCGTCTTTATGATCTCTGGTTCAGGGGCTTGGTCCCTTCTGAAATACGAAAGCGGCGTACATCGTGTACAGCGTGTCCCGGTCACCGATTCAACCGGAAAAAAACAGACCAGCACATGCACTGTCGCTGTGTTGCCTGAGGCGGAAGAAGTCGACATCCAGATCGATCCAAAAGATCTGCGCATCGATGTCTATCGTTCCACCGGACATGGAGGCCAGTGTATCAATACGACGGACTCTGCAGTACGCATCACCTATCTTCCAACCGGGCTCGCAGTCACCTGCCAGGATCAGAAATCTCAGCTACGAAACCGTGAGACAGCCATGATGCTTCTCCGTTCCCGTCTTCTGGAATCGCTCCGATCCCAGGCCGATGCGGATTACGCTGAAAAGCGTCGTATTCAGGTAGGAACGGGAGACCGTTCTGAACGCATCCGCACCTATAATTTTCACGAAAGCCGCGTCACAGATCACCGGATCGGCCTGACGCTGTACCGGATTGATGAAATCATGAACGGTGATCTCGACGAAATCATCCAGGGCCTGCAAATGGCTGAGCAGGCAAAAAAACTTCAGGAATTGTCGGGCAATATATCCCTTTGAAAGGATCTTTCTTCATGTTTCATACACAGGTTAAACCAGCT
>ONVN01000190.1 GCA_900321295.1 uncultured Eubacteriales bacterium | reverse complement strand
CATAGAAATATTATCCCGAAAATTCCGAGGCAGAATGCAGATCACGCAAGGGCTTTCTTCTCCTCTTCGGGATAATATCTTTTTCGGGATAACCGCGACCATTTCTCTGCCTGGACCGCGTTTCATTTTGGCGGGCTGCTGCACTTTTTTCTTAGTGCAACAGCCCGCCACCTACCCGATTTTTGACCCCTGCCTCCAGAAGCATACAGCAGGAATGCTCCATCGAAACGGTCAGCTGACGGGGAGACAAGCAGGAGGATTTAGGCTTTTTTCTGCTTCCGGAAACGAAATACATTCCAGGATTCCTTGTGCAGGCAAGCAGTCAGGATTCCTCTTTCCATATTGGTATTTCTATTTTCATGTGGGAGGACTGTGTCCGGAAATTCCCATGTATTTCCGGCTGTTGGGTCATCAGCATACATTTCGGTATGCCCGCAGAACATCCAGCCTTCAAAGGCACGTACATCCATCTTCAGTTCCTGATCCATGTCTGGATCAGCATTGATGACGAAGACGGTCAGATCATCTCCGTTCAGTGCGGCGGCGGACTGAATCGTTTCCACGCCGGTGAAACCACCATACTGATTCATATCGTCGATGGCGTATTCCGGCACATCATAGGTATCACAGCGGACGATACACTGCAGGGAAACACCTTTTGCAAGCCGGATCATGTCTGTGAAGGGATAATAAGAGACGCCCTTCCATACGTGTTCGCGATCTGTGCGGCAAAGTGCACCAAGGCCGCCTGTGGCACAGCCGATCTGTATTCTGTCGGCATGCCGCAGCATCACCAGCATGGTACTCGCTATGCCCAGTGCCTGCAGCATCTCATGTCCCATGGGCAGGCCAGGATGTGTGGACCAGTCGTCCGGATCATGCCGAACATACGTCCTGTCTGGCACAAACACACCAAACATGTCTGCATTCTGTCTTCCGGACAGCCCCAGGTGAGCTTTACCCCGCGGGCGGAACATGCTTCCGTATTCATCCAGGGCCAGCATCATGGTTTTTTGAGACCTCAGTTTGGTTTTTATAAAGTCGCACAGGGCGATTTCTGTACGGATATAATCCTCAAAGGCCTTGTACCCGGCCAGCAAAGCTCCTGGCAGGTCCGGCGGAGCGGAGTGATAGTGATGCAGGGAAATATAGTCCACGGCTGCGTAGCATTCTTCCAGTACAACCCGATCCCAGTCCGGGTAATGATTGAGGAAGGGTGAGCTGGATACACAGGCAATGGTCTCTATGGATGGATCCACCCATTTCATGGCTTTGCTGGTTTCGTGGGCAAGGACTCCATATCTCTGGGGATCCTTTTCCATAGAGGCGATCTGCCATGGACCGTCCATTTCATTGCCCAGACACCATGTCTTTACTCCGTAAGGAGCATTGTGCCCGTTCTTTTTCCGAAGATCGGACCACCAGGTCCCACCGGTAAAGTTGGTATATTCGACACAGTCCGCTGCATCCTGCAGGGTTCCCGTTCCAAGATTGACGGTATAAATTGTCTCCACACCGGCCTTTTCGGCCCACCGAAGGTATTCATCATGACCGACTGTGTTGGGAATATACTGGAACCAGGCCATATCCAGGTGCGTTTTTCGAAGATGCAGGGGCCCGATGGAATCTTTCCACTGCCAGCCGGAAACAAAATTGCCGCCGGGAAGCCGGACTGCCGGAAGCCCGGCTTCCTTCAGCGCCATGTAGAAATCCCTCCGCATACCCAGTTCATCTGCAGAAGGATGCTTTGGATTGTACATGCTGCCATTGACCATGGAACCGATAGGTTCCAGAAATGCGCCAAAGAGTCTGGGGGATATGGTTCCGATCTGATAATCAGGATGAAGTGTAATGCAGCATTTCTTCATGACGATTCTCTCCCTTTTTGCCAAACAGGCAGGCCGTATTCCGCTTTTCTTCATGCTGATGCAACTGTATCATGAATCAAAGTTCAAGGCAACAGGGCCTTCAGATGGTTTTTCTGGAACGGAATGAGCAGATGAAATGGAGGGTCAGCAGGCTCTGCCAGACATACGGATTCAAGTGCCTGGCAGCGAGTTGGGGAGTAATCAGCCAGACTGTCATTCTGCCCCGAGATGGCAGATTCAGCAGCCTTTCACTATAAAAAAGGAAAAGAATGGATATGCATGAAAATGCAGTCTGGCAGTGCCAATCCACCGAGGATGAAGAACGCATTCTGAGACAGAAATCATATTTCTTTATTATGCCTGGAGATGGCTGTCATGCGATGGTATGTCATCCGGAAGGCAAGGCTGCCATGCTTCTGACAGGTGCATGTCGGCTATCGTTTTTTCTGAACAAAAACCGATTTGAAATGGATTGCATCTTTTTTGTATTTTCGTTGCATTAAAATCCAAAGAGACTATAATAGTCTACACTTTTCTGATTCGGGTGAATCGGATGAGAACAAGCTGCACGCTGCAGGAGCTTTTCAGCAGGTACGGCTGACGGGAGTAAAGCGAATGAGTTCCAAGATGTTTTTTTATGTCGTCAAGAGAGTTCTGCTTGCGGTCCTGACAATTCTGGTTGTTATAACCGTCACCTTTTTTGTTATGCATGCAGTGCCGGGTGGTCCCTTTGTCGGGGAGAAAGCCATCTCCAAAGAAGCGCAGGCTGCCCTGGAAGCCAAATATGGTCTGGACAAGCCTCTTCTTGAGCAGTACATAACCTATCTGCGTGACATAGTAACCCGATTTGACTTTGGCCCGTCTCTGAAGCAGCGTGGAAGAATGGTCATTGACATCATTGCTGACGGGATGCGGACCTCGGCAAAACTGGGACTGATCGCAGCGGGCATTGCTGCTGTGCTGGGAATCGTGCTCGGTGCCGCAGCGGCGATCCGGCGCAATACGCTATTGGACAAGATCATCATGGTCATCACGACCGCTTTTGTCTCCATGCCATCGTTTATTATGGGCTCGTTCCTGCTCATTGTTTTTTCTGTAAGCCTGAAATGGCTGCCCGCCAATGGTGCCGCGCAGGGGGGGCTGGTTCTCCCGGTGATTACACTGGCCCTGTATCCGATGAGCTATATCACAAGGCTGACCCGTTCTTCCATGCTTGATGTGCTTGGACAGGATTATATTCGCACGGCAAAAGCCAAGGGCGTTTCCCGCGGGTCCATTATCTTCGGACATGCGCTGAAAAATTCCCTGATTCCTGTGATCACCTATTTTGGCCCGATGCTGGCATTCATCGTCACGGGGTCCATGGTGGTGGAACAGATTTTTGCTGTTCCCGGAATCGGACGGCAGTTTGTTCAGAGCATTACGAACCGGGATTACACCATGATCATGGGTACAACCATTTTCCTGGCTTCCCTGATCGTGATCATGAACCTGGTGAGCGATCTGCTGTATAAAGTCGTGGATCCTCGGATTGAGTTTGAATGAGAAAGGGGGAAACATCTTTGTTCAGTGCCAATAAGCCGTTCAGTATGCACCTTGATCCCGATGCTTTTCTCCCTGCCACGGAAGAAGACAAGCAGTATATTTCCCGCATGCGTCCCTCCAGCACGTTCTTCCGGGATGGATGCAAGCGCCTTCTGAAGAATAAAGTAGCCACCGTCAGTCTGATTCTCATCATTCTGATCGCGCTTTCCAGTGTTGTGCTCCCAATCATATGGCCTTACTCATACGATGCCATGCTTGGCGTGAGGCCCGGAAAACCTGTGGATGCTTCCTACAACAATCTTGCTCCCTTCACATGGGGAAAAACGGAAATCAAGCGGATGGAGAGCGGTGAAAAACTCTTCCCGCACATTTTCGGAACCGATGCCCATGGCCGTGATTACTTCATCCGTGTCGTCTATGGAACCCGCATTTCCCTTGCTGTTGGCTTTTTTGCCAGCATTATCGTGCTGATCATCGGGATGACCATTGGCGCGATTGCAGGTTACTGCGGAGGCAAAGTGGATATTATCATCATGCGTATTGTCGACATGATCTATTCACTGCCGGACATGCTGGTCATTATTCTGCTCAGTGTGGTTCTTGGCAAGACACTGAACGTGGAGAACACCATATTTGAAAAGATCGGTGCCAATATTATCTCCATGTTTATCGTATTCGGCCTTTTGTACTGGGTCAGCATGGCACGACTGATCCGTGGTCAGATTCTCTCTCTCCGTGAACAGGAGTATGTGCTTTCTGCTCAGGCCACGGGTGCGAAAGGAAGCTGGATTATCCGGAAACATCTGCTGCCGAACTGCATCTCGGTCATCATTATTTCCACAGCCCTGCAGATTCCCAATGCTATCTTTACCGAGAGTTTTCTGTCCTTCCTGGGACTTGGCGTGAATGCACCGATGCCTTCGCTGGGCTCTCTGGCTTCCGATGCCCTGAACGGCATTACATCCTACACATACCGTCTGGTCATCCCTGCGGTGGTTATCTGTCTGATTGTATTGTCTCTCAACCTGTTCGGTGACGGACTGCGGGATGCATTTGATCCCAAGCTGAACGCGTAACAGACACGACACGGAATATTAGACCGGAAAGGTACGAAGCATTATGGCATTGCTGGAAGTTAAAGACCTGCATACGTCGTTTTTCACGGATGCAGGCGAAGTGAAAGCCGTGGACGGTGTCTCCTTTGAGCTGGATCGTGGAAAAGTCTTGGGAATTGTCGGCGAATCCGGTTCCGGAAAATCAGTTACCGCCTATTCCATCATGCAGATTCTTGCCCCTACTGGAAAGATTATCGGCGGCAGTGTAAAACTGGACGGAACGGAACTGGTTGGCGCAGATGAAAATTTGATGCGCAAAGTCCGGGGCAACAGAATTTCGATCATCTTTCAGGATCCTATGACGAGCCTGAATCCAACCTATACAATCGGTCATCAGCTGATGGAAGCCATCATGCTGCACACAGACCGCAACCGCAAGCAGGCCTCGGCCAGAGCCCTGGAAATGCTGCAACTGGTCAATGTGAATGAGCCGCAGCGGCGTCTCAAGCAGTATCCCTTCGAACTGAGCGGCGGTATGCGGCAGCGTGTCATGATCGCCATGGCGCTGGCATGCGAACCGGACATTCTCATTGCGGACGAACCGACAACGGCACTGGATGTGACCATCCAGGCACAGATCCTGGAACTGATGCAGGACCTTCAGAAAAAGCTGGGCATGGCCATCATCATGATTACGCATGACCTTGGCGTTGTGGCCCAGCTGTGTGATGAGGTCATCGTCATGTATGCGGGGAGTATCTGTGAAAGAGGCTCTGCGGATGAGATCTTCTATCAGCCTGCTCATGAATATACCAAGGGCCTGATGCGTTCAATCCCACGCGATGAGAACAATGGACAGCGCCTGAAGCCGATCACGGGTACGCCGATTGACCTGCTCAATATGCCCAAGGGATGTCCTTTTGCTCCCCGGTGCGATCATGCCATGAAGATCTGCCTGACGGAACGTGCGCCGCGTATGCAGGTGGGGGAAACGCATTACTCGAGCTGCTGGGTGAATGTAAAAGACGCGGCAGAGCATGGAGAGATCGATCTGGAAGGAGGCCAGGACCATGTCTGAGAATAAAACACTCTTGGAGGTCAAAGGCCTCAAACAGTATTTCAACATCAATCTTGGTTTTTTCCGTTCCAAACTCCTGAAAGCGGTGGATGATGTTTCTTTTTCCATCCGAAAAGGGGAAACGCTGGGACTCGTGGGTGAATCGGGGTGCGGCAAAACAACGGTTGGCCGCTCGATCCTGCATCTGTACCAGCCGACTGCTGGACAGGTGATTTATGACGGGAAAGAAATCAACTCGAAAGAATCCCTGAAGGAATTCCGGAAAAAAGCCACGATGGTCTTTCAGGACCCGTATTCTTCCCTGAATCCCCGCATGACGGTCAGCGATATTGTTGCAGAGCCCCTGGATGTCCATCACCTGTATGCAAGCAAACAGGAGCGGACTGACCGGGTCATGGAACTTCTGGGTTATGTCGGGCTCAACAGTGAGCACGCTTCCCGCTATGCCCATGAGTTTTCCGGAGGCCAGCGGCAGCGCATTGGTATCGCACGTGCCCTTGCGGTGAATCCGGAATTCATTGTCTGTGATGAACCTGTTTCCGCACTGGATGTCAGTATTCAGGCCCAGGTCATCAACATGTTTGATGACCTGCAGGACAGACTTGGTCTGACATACCTGTTTATAGCCCACGATTTGCTGGTTGTCCGTCATATTTCGGACCGGATTGCGGTGATGTATCTCGGGAAGATGGTGGAGCTGGCAGATGCCGGAGAAATCTACACGCATCCGCTGCATCCGTATTCCCAGTCCCTGCTCAGTGCTGTTCCGCTGCCCGACCCCAAGGCGGCAAGGTCCAACAAGCGCATCGTCCTCTCCGGGGATATCCCCAGCCCGCTGAACGCACCTTCAGGCTGCCCTTTCAGAACCCGCTGCAGATATGCCACGGAAGCCTGCGCGCAGAGCATGCCGCCCTTTGAAGAGGTGGAAAAGGGACATTTTGTTGCCTGCCACAGGGTGAAGGAGATTTCCTGAGTGCTCAGGACGGTTTGCCGTCCGATGAAACTATGCTTCAACAATGTGTGATAACGCATTTTTGAAAAAATATTTTTAGGAGGAACATTCCATGAAGAAACTGCTCGCACTTGTGTTGGCCATGATGCTGGCTGTGTCCTGCATTGTGCTGGTCTCCGCTGAAGACGCAAAGTCATCCATCAGCGTCTGCATTGCTTCCGAGCCTGATACGCTTGACCCGGCTCTGAACTCTGCTGTCGATGGTGCTACCATGATTGCACACCTGTTCACCGGTCTGAGCAACTGGGCACAGGACGAAAACGGCGCACTGGGCATTGTACCTGCCTGTGCAACCGAACTGCCTGCTGCAGTGATCAACGATGACGGCACGGCCACCTACACCTACACTCTGGTGGATGGCCTGAAGTGGTCTGACGGCAAGGATCTGACCGCCAAGGATTTCGAATTTGCATGGAAGCGCGCGGCTTCTACGGCTCTGGGTGCTGACTACGGCTATATGTTCGAAGTCGTGAAGGGCTATCCGGATGATCTGGCAGTTGAAGCTGTGGATGATAAGACGCTGGTTGTGACCCTTGCAAATGATGTGAGCTACTGGAACGAGCTTCTGGCTTTCCCGACCTTCCTGCCTGTCCGTGAAGACGTTGTTGGAAACGAAGCCTGGGCAACTGCACCTGAAACCTACATCTGCAATGGCCCCTACACCATGACCGGTTGGGATCACAACTCTGTGATCACCCTCACCAAGAATGAAAACTATTTCCTGGCTGACACCATCAAGATGGATGAAATTGCTTTCTATCTGTCGGATGATGCCAACAACATGCTGGCAAACTTCCAGAACGGCGACTGGAAACTGATCGACGACGTTCCCAATGCTGAAATCGACAACCTGAAGGTCCAGTATCCGGACGAATTCTTTGTTGGCTCTCAGATGGGCACCTACTATGTTTCCTGGAATATGAATGCAAACCTGCTGCCTGAAGGCTCCGAGCTCACCGGCGCAGAAGCTGCCAAGGCCAATGCGGAAATCCGCTTTGCCATCGGCCTTCTCTTTGACCGCAATTACATCGTGACCGAAATCGGCAAAGCCGGCCAGCAGCCCGCTTCTTCTTTCGTCGCTCTTGGTCTGACGGATGCTGACGGCATCAAGCAGTTCTACGAGAACGCTGGTCCTTCAGATGCATATGTCGGATACTGGAATACTTCTGAAGAAGCCTATGAAGACAACTGGAATTTTGCCGTTGAAACCCTCAAGAAGTACTACAACTTCGATGAAGCAACCCAGACCTTCACTAACTTCCCCGCTGTGGAATACCTCTACAACACCAGCGAAGGCCACAAGGCCATCGGTGAATATCTGCAGAGTGTTGTTGCCGGTGTCGGCATCAATATGAGCCTGACCAACCAGGAATGGAACACCTTCCTGAACACCCGTAAGCAGGGTGACTACACCGTTGCCCGCAATGGCTGGCTGGCCGACTACAACGATCCGATCTCCTTCCTGGATATGTGGGTCTCCGGTTCCGGTAACAATGACTCCCAGTTCGGCAAGGGTGACCATGCGAATGTTGCCATCTATTCCATAGACCTGACTCCTTACGGTTCCGATGTGAAGGTTGAGAACGGCACCTGGGCTCAGACCTATGATGCTGCAATCGCTGCCATCAAGGCCTGCACCGACAAGGATGCCCGCTATGGCATGATGCATGCTGCAGAAGACCTGCTCATGAGCACCGGCGCGATCACTCCTCTGTATTACTACACCGATATCTATATGGTTTCCAAGGATGTCCACGGCTTCTTCGCCAATCCTCTGGGATACAAGTACTTCATGTACTGCACCATTGGCGATTAATGACCGTCCATGATTGTTTGAGGGGGCTGTGAATTTACACAGTCTCCCGGAAACAGACCTGCTCGTTTTCAGATGAGCAGGCCTGTTTTTGT
>ONVN01000374.1 GCA_900321295.1 uncultured Eubacteriales bacterium | reverse complement strand
GTATTGTAGGTCTGATAGCTCAGATTGAAGAAAAGTGTTTTGGATGGATACTTTTCTGACCCGTCAAGGGTTGAATGCTCGAAGACATGCGGAAGGCCCGTGTTGTCAGTCGGACGCGTCAGAAAGGTCAGATCAAAAATGCGGTTGTTATCGTCATTGGCGATATACATCAGACCTGCGCCTGTCTTCTGGTGCTCGAAGAGCACAGCAGTTGCACCTACCAATGGAACATCGCGGACCGCCTGAACTTGAAATCCTTCGACAACATCACCGACGGTGGGAAGCGTGGATGCAGAGTCCACGGGCAAAGCGTCGGCAATTGCAGAAAGGGAAGCCAACAGCAAGATTACCGCTATTGATAGGGAAATCAATCGTTTCACAGTGAAACACCTCCAAATATGAACAACATATGCGCAGATTATAGCACGAAGAAAATGGAATGGAAAAGGTTTTTCTTCAAAACGATTCATTAGGGTAAACCAATAGCAAGGAATGGTCAGAACAGCTTTCCCTGTGTCATGGTCAGCAGGTGACAGAACATGCAAAAAGAAAAAACGCACGAAAGCTTTTTGCACGCTTTCGTGCGTCTCTATGGAATGTGATGTTGCGTTAAGCGTTCAAAATGGCATCTGCAAGGGCTTCCAGTGCAGGAAGATCGGTTTCTTTCAGTGCTCCGCGGATCGTAACAACAGGCTCAACGATGGAAACATTCTTGATGCCTTCAAGTTCTGCTTTCATGCATTTGGCCGCCATTGGGGCCCAAGAACCATTTTCAATCAAACCGACGATGTGATTCTGCCAGTTCTTGGCTTTCAGATGATGCAGGAAATCATCCATAAAAGGCATCATCCCTGCATTGTATGTTGAAGCAGCAAGAATAATACGCTTATACTGGAATGCGCAGGAAAGCGCTTCTGCAGGATCAACACGTGCAAGATCGGCCAGAAGAATATCCTCATCGGTTTTCGTATCCAGAATATCAGCGAGCCGTTCAGCGGCACCAGCTGTATTTCCGTGCAGGCTGGCATAGGCAATCAGAACACCCTTTTCGATTTCGGGAGTGTAGGTGCTCCATTTCTGATACAGGTCCAAGACATGAGGAATGGTCTCAACCAGATCAGGACCGTGCAGAGGAAGAATCGTTTTGATATCGAGTGCAGCTGCTTTTTTAAGGACAGACTGAACCTGTGGACCATATTTTCCAACGATATTCAGATAATATCTGCGGGCTTCATCATCCCAGGGTTCATCTGCAGCACGTGCACCAAACTTGCCAAATGCATCCGCAGAGAACAACAGGTGCTCTTCGGACTCATAGCTCATCATAACTTCAGGCCAGTGCACCATCGGCGCCATGATGAAAGAAAGTGTATGATGACCGAGCTCCAGCTTTTCACCTTCCTTGACGACAAGGCGGGCCGTTGCACCAAGGTGGAAGTAGTTTTCCAGCATCTGGAAGGTTTTTGCATTTCCGACCAGCGTAACATCAGGATAAGCATCCAGGAAACGCTGGAGCGAAGACGCGTGATCGGGTTCCACGTGGTGTATCACAAGATAATCTGGGGTACGGTCCCCAAGCGCTGACTTCACATGTGCAAGAAAGTCATTGACTTTTCGCACATCGACTGTATCCATGACGGCAATTTTATCATCCAGAATCAAATAGCTGTTGTAGGATATTCCGGAAGGAATTTCATACTGACCTTCAAAAAGGTCGAGATCAACATCATCAACACCGACATAGCGGACAGCTTCAGAATACATATGGGCAAAACCTCCAGTCAAATCATTGTACTGTGTCAGAATTATACACGAATTTGAAGGGACTGTGAAGCGCTATGCACCGGGAAAAAAAGCGTGTATAATGCCAGACAAAGAGGAGGACAGCATATGCATTGGATAGGTCTGGATATGCCGGCGTGGAAAAACGCGGGCTGTGATCCGAAGGATCGGATTACACGAGCTACATTCAGTTACAAGCTGAATCTTCAATCGAATACGGAGAAGAAACAGTTCAGCCTTGCCAGTGTTAACAGGTACAGGCTTGCCGTCAATGGCCATACGGTGATGAATGGACCTGCACGTTCACCGAGAATGCAGTGCTATCTGGATAACATTGATTTGTCGGATGTATTGCATGCAGGGGAGAACCGAGTAGAGATCCTTGTGGAATCCTATCCCTCGCAGCCAGCCGATGCAGACCATGAGGGACCACAGAATCTGTATCGGTATGACAAGGGCCCAATGATTGCCGTGAAATCAGAAGCCTGGCCTGAAATGGAAAAAGCAACCGGATGGACGGTCCGTCCCGATCGAAGTTTTTCCCCGGATGGTTCCATGCATCTGCTGTCGGGACCTACGGAGTGTATTCATATCCAGAGGGAAGAAGCAGATGCCCTGCCTGCGGCCGATCTTGGAAGTGCCGGAAGCAATCCCTGGGGAGAAATCATTCTGCCGGAGATTCTTCCCAAGCCAATACCGAACCTGATCAGAAAAGCAGGCGGTTTTACACAAGGACAGACAATTCATGCAGATTGTGGTGCCTGTGAAACTGGCGTTTTTGAGACGGAAACACTGACAACGGCGATTCCGGTCTTTGAAATCCTCGGAGGAAACGGAGCGGAAATTCATTTTACCTATGCAGAATCCTATGTCCATGAAGACGGAGAACACATCTGGAAAGACATCCGCAGTGATTCCACCGGTGTTATCAAAGGAATAGTGGATACAGTGTATCCCTGTGGGGGAAGGCGTCACTGGGAACCATTATGGTTCCGAGCGTTTCGCTATATCCATGTGTCAGTGAAGGCTGCTGAAGAACCGGTTACGGTACGTCCTCTGGGATTCATAGAACTGCGTTACCCTCTTCAGGTTCGGACGGCAGTGACCTCACCGGACAAATGGGTAGGACAGCTGTATCAGATCAGCAGAAGAACATTGGAAAACTGCATGCATGACAGCTACGAAGACTGTCCATACTATGAACAGCTCCAGTATCTCATGGACACACGTCTTGAGGCAGTCTTTACCCATCGCCTTACAGGGGATATTCTTCTGTCCAGACAGGCCATCCGCCTGTTTGCTGCCTCCCGGACATCGTCCGGATTGCTTCAGGCGAGATATCCGTCTGCCCGCGCACAGATCATTCCGGAGTTTTCTCTCTTTTTTCTGGAGATGCTGCTGGATGACTACATGCAGACTGCGGATTCGGCTTTTGTTCGCACCTATTTGCCGGTGGCTTACGGTATCGTGCAGGTATTTCAGGAAAGGATTTCTTCCAGCGGCATGTTTTCCTCCATGGGGTGGTGGGAATTTGCCGACTGGACCAAAGAATGGAGTTCGACATTTGGAACGCCTACTGCAGCAACCGTTGAAGAAAGCGCCTTGCATAACCTGCATTTTGCCTATGCAGTCAGATGCTTTGCAATTCTGTTGCGAGAACTGGGCGAATCTGAGCAGGCTCAGTCTATGAACCGGCTTGCCGGCAGAGTGGCAACAGCTGTTCATCTCGGATGTTTTGACAACAAAAGACAGATGTACCGGGAAGGGCGAACGACAAAACAGTACAGTCAGCATACGCAAGTCTGGGCCGTGCTATGCGGATTGGCGGAGGGTGAAATCGCGCGGAATGCTCTCCGGCATGCTCTTCAGGATCCGGATGTGGTGAAATGCTCATTCTGTATGCAGTTCTATCTGTTTCGGGCCCTGGAAAAAGCAGGAATCTATGAAGAAACGATGCCATTGTGGGCGAGTTGGAGACAACTGATAGCACAGGACCTGACCACTATTCCGGAAAGCCCTGGACAGCCCAGAAGCGACTGTCATGGATGGGGGGCTCTTCCACTGTATGAATTTCCTGCCGTATGGCTCGGTGTGAATCCAGGTGAACCTGGTTGGAAATCCATACATATCCATCCACGGACTGACATGGTGGAACATCTGTCTGGTACATGCTACACACCACTTGGTCCTGTCTTTGTCAGTTGGACCAGAATAAGTGCATCCCGGATTCATTTATGGATTCAGACCCCTCCGAAGGCGGATACAGAAGTACGAATGCCTGACGGACAAATGGTATCCCTGAAAAATGGTTCGTATGACGGGGAAATCGAAGTGCACTTTTGGTCTGGAAATGTGAAGTAATCAGGCATGGTCCTGAAACGCAAAAGGAGCAGGTTTTCTGCTCCTTTTAACGTGCATCAGTGAACGGTGTCTGCAGATATCTTCCGGTTACACTTTCCGTGCAGTGCCGGATCTGCTCAGGAGTGCCCTGTGCAATGACCCTTCCACCATGGATACCACCTCCAGGTCCCATGTCAATGACATAATCCGCGCTTTGGATGACATCCAGATCATGTTCAATGACAATAACCGTTGCACCATGTTCGATCAGTGTATGGAAAATCTTCAGCAGAGTCCTTACATCCAGGGGATGCAGTCCGATGGTCGGTTCATCAAAAACAAATACAGAAGAGGACTGCCCTTTATCCATTTCGCTGGCCAGTTTCAAGCGCTGAGCTTCACCGCCGGAAAGACTTGGCGTTTCTTCTCCGATGGTCAGATACCCGAGCCCCAGGTCTTTCAGCAGCTGAAGACGTTTCGCGACCATCGGAAGGTCAGCGCATGCTGTCAGGGCTTCATTTATGCTCATGTCCATCAGTTCGGGAAGTGTATGCGCGGAAGAGTCTTTCTTTGAGATGCGCCGAATCAGAGAAGCATCGCGTCCGTAACGGGAACCATGGCAGTCCGGGCAGGGGATATCGACATCAGGCAAAAACTGAACATCTAGACTGATGATGCCGGTACCATCGCATGTGTGACAGCGAAGACTTCCCGTATTATAGGAGAAGTCTCCAGCCTTATATCCGCTTCTTCTCGCATCCGGTGTTTTTGCAAATGCTTTACGCAGCTCATCATGAACATCAGCATATGTTGCAACGGTGGAACGAACGTTCATTCCGATCGGTGTTGCATCAATCAGCTTCACCTGGTGGATTCCTTCAGCAGTAATTGACCGTACATGATCGGGCAGTTTCTGACCTTTGCAAAGTGCATCCAATGCAGGAACAAGGCTTTCAAGAATCAATGTTGTTTTTCCAGAGCCGGAAACACCTGTTACTGCAATCAGTCGTCCTTTGGGAAAATGAACTTCAAGAGGCTGCACGGTATGAATTTCTGAAGTAGAAAGGGTGATGCTGCCGTTGACAAACATTTCCGAAGAGGCAACCCCTGAAGGCATGCCGGCATGCTGTTTTCCGGACAGAAAGGGTCCAATACGGGAAGACGGATCCTGCTTGATTTCCTGGAGGGGACCCTGAGCGATAACCGTGCCCCCGTTTTCACCAGCACCAGGCCCCATCTCGACAAGCCAGTCAGCCTCAGACAAAATCTGCGTATCATGATCGACCAGAATGACAGAATTACCATCGGAAACGAGATCATGCATAACAGCTGTTACGCCGGCGATGTTGACAGGATGCAGGCCGATGGAGGGCTCATCGAGAACATAGAGTACGCCGGTCGTGCGATTGCGGACAGACCGCGCAAGCTGCATTCTTTGGCGTTCACCCGTGGAAAGTGTGGACGCCTCACGATCCAGCGTCAGATAACCTAGCCCCAGTTCCAGGAGACGGCGCGCCGTATGCTGAAATGACTCACAAATACTGTTTGCCATGGGCTGCATGGGCTCGGGGAGTGAATCGGGAATTCCATTGACCCACTCAGACAGATCAAGAAGTGTCATAGAGCAGGCCTGATCCAGGGAAAGCCCGCGGACACGGGGAGAACGCGCGGCCTCTGAAAGCCGTGTGCCCCGACATGCAGGACACAGTCCCGTTTTCAGGAACTTTTCGACCCGCTTCATTCCTTTTTCATCTTTTACATGGGAAAGAGCGTTTTCCACGGTGTAGCATGCATTGAAATAGGTGAAATCCAGGTCCGCGATCTGGCCGGTTGTCTGGTTTTGCACGGTGATATGCTTTTTCACAGCAGGGCCGTGAAAAACGACCTCTCGTTCCTGCGGGCTCAGGTCACGGAAAGGTACATCGGTCCGAACGCCCATTTCACGGCAGATATCTTTCATGAGAGACCACATCAGCTGTTGCCAGGGGGCAACTGCTCCTTCATCAATGGACAGGCTTTCATCAGGAACCAGGGTGGATTCATCGACTTCGCGTACAATGCCGGTTCCATCGCACTGTCTGCATGCACCGTTGGAATTGAAAGCAAGGTCTTCAGCACCTGGTGCAAAAAATGCAATATTGCAAACCGGACATGTAAGCGGCTGGCCGGAGGCGACCAGAAGTGAAGGCTCAAGCTCGTGGCCATTGGGACAACGATGATGAGCAAGCCGCGAATACATCAGCCGAAGACTGTTGAGCAGTTCTGTTCCGGTTCCGAAAGTGCTTCGGATGCCAGGTACGGATGGCCTCTGATGAAGTGCAAGGGATGCGGGTACATATCGCACGTCGTCCACATGGGCATGGGCTGCCTGGGTCATCCTGCGTCGTGTATAGGTGGACAGGGATTCCAGATACCGACGGGATCCTTCTGCATACAGAACACCAAGCGCAAGTGAGGATTTGCCGGATCCGGAAACACCTGCGATTCCAACGATTTTGTGGAGGGGAATATCAACATCAATATGCTGCAGATTATGGACACTGGCACCACGTACTTCGATATGGGATGGCAGGTCATGCATTTCCAAGATCAATCGCCTCATTCATCATAAGAATTTCTGAATGACAGCACGCATCAGCGAATCTCTGCCATTGGCAGTTACTTTATGCATCCCGGGTTGTTCTGTCAACC
>ONVN01000066.1 GCA_900321295.1 uncultured Eubacteriales bacterium | reverse complement strand
GGTCGGAGAAGGCCGCATGCCGGAGCACTATTTTGCCTGGGCAGAGCAGCAGCTGGAAGAGTATCTTGGAAAACCCGTTGACTGATTGATCTGGCTCCTGGTCAATACAATGCAGCCCCCGTTCCTGCACAAAAATGTGCAGACGGGGGTTTTCTTGTGCTTGAAAGAAACGGCACAGGAAAAAACAATGAAGGAGCCACCCCATGGAGCAGCGCGTACAGGCATGATTGGACTGTAGTATTTACGTTCCTTCGCTTTCGTCCGTCAACCCCATAAGCCCAATCATCCCAAGGCTGTTGTCGATTGCTGAATCCAAAAGCTCATACCCTTCATCGGTAAATCGCAGGACCTGTATGGCAGCCGTGCTCTCTTCCGGGAGTTTTTTTTCGTAATCTGTTATGTTGTTTACAGGAGTCCCCTCAACTGCATAAATAATATCGCCTATTTCTACAGCCTGAGCAGGCTTGCCCTCCTCATACATGAAAACAACAACACCGCCGGATATGCCAAGTTTTGCGGCATTCCTTGCAAAGCGACCCGCCTGAATGCCGCAGAACTGATACTCCGGGGCACACCTTTTCACGAACAGATCAAAACAAGTGGCAGCATCTTCCAGCATCCCGAGGGTTATGAATCTTTTGCCTTTTCCCCATAGTGTCCATTCATCATCTGTATCAAGCGGTTTTATTTGTTCACGCAGTCTTTCATGTGCCTCTTCCAGCTGACGGTCCAGTTCAATATGCTGCTCTTTGAGTTCCTGAAGACGCTGCTTTTTCTGCTCAAGCCGGTCCAGCGCAGCCTGAAGCTCTTCCGTATTGGGAGCTCCATTCTCAATCTGAAACATCAGCTGGCCAATCAGCACATCGAAAGCTTCCGCTTCGAGTTCTTTCTCATGCTTTTCCACCCACTCTTCCAAAAGACTCATCTGATGCTTATAACTGGTGTATACAGCATTCTGCTTTCCGATCAATGTATCCTTATCCATCGTCCAATAGAGTCCCTTTGAATAAATGGAGGAAATTTCAGGAAGATGCTGTGTCTTCAGGTCGGAGAGTGCGGATTCTTCAGTAACCGGCAGCAGCGCCTCGTTTAAACAATAGAATGTATACTCTGCGTCGAGATTGCAGATTTCCCGCATAATCGCAATATAAGCTTTCTGATCTTCCTCGGAAATCATTTCGTTGCCAATGATATTGTCACGCAGATAATCCATATTGTCGATATATCCATTCATCAGTTCCTTCATCGCAAGAAAGAATGCATCCATTTCACCCAAATCCAGCGGACTTCCGGCAATTGCCGTTCTTGAGGCATCCGGCAGCTGATAGAGCTTTTCCAGATCTTTCTTCATGGACTGTTTCCGGAGCAGCATCTTTTCGCGGGTGTCTGTCAAAGTATCGCGGGTATTCTGATCGACATACTGTGTCATCTCATCCAGGCCCTTCAGATACGTCTGAGCAGAATTATTGTAGATGGCCAGATTCTGTACAAAATAGTTAATTGCCGATGAGACCGTATTACGCTGCCTTTGATTGTGCGGATAGGAAGAAAAATGCCGGAAGCCCAATACACCAAGTCCACACAGGACAATTGCAGCAGCAATCAGGGGAATCCAGCGTTTTCCCTTCGGAATCCGGGGTCTTGACTTCAGAAATTCCAGCAGCCTGTCCACAAAGGCATCCCAGTAATCCGTGTTTGCCGCCAGTCCGTTTTGATAGCGTATGAAATCGATGCTTTCCGGCAGTTTCTCCGGAAAAACGAAATCACGAAGGATCACAGGCACGATGTTTTTCCCGCACTGTTGCGCATGCTCAATCTCAAGACGAACCCAGTCATCCGCACTCTCACAGCGGTCCAAAGCATGAGGAGGAAGAATAAGAATGAAGTCCTCAGCGTCCTCAATCACATTGAATAATTCTGTGTTGAACGGACCGCTGCGCATCGATTCAATATCATAGAATACTCTGTATCCTTGATCGACCAGAGCATCCCTCAGATGCTTTGCAGTTTCGCTTCCACCGTCTCTGCGATAGGAAATGAAAATGTCATATCTGCGTCCCACGATCGTTCCTCTCTTTCAAAAAGACATCGCACATGACCAGGCTCACACCGGATCTTTTCCGGGATTGCTGCATGCTTTCCATGCATACGGTCCATCGCCTTGCAGACAGGAGAGCCTGTTTTTTTCCGGCTCTGTAATCCCGGCAGCCTCCAATGCATTCCGGTTCAGTCTCATACAACAGGACTTTTCTTCTGGGAAATCAGATGTCCTGACCTGCGCATTGACAACCTGCACGTTTAAAAATGCTGTACCCGTTTTGATGCAGAAAACACCATGCTTCATCCAGCAGCTGGTAATCATACCGGATGACATCCTCACTTGCTTCCGAGGAGGCATGAATCGATGCCATCATACGCCTGTAATCAAACAACCCCTGAAAGGTTGTCAGGTTCCCGTGAATGCGAAGCGCATAATCGCTTTGGCAGCCTGCTTCCATCTGTTTCCTGGATGCCGGAATAAAACCGCAGGAGAACATATATGCATTCCAGCGCAGGTGTTCCTGAACCGTCAGGTTTTTCCTGAGTATTCCCTTCTTGAAATCTTCTTCCGTGTCGGTCCCGGGATAATCAATCAGCGACATCCCCTTAAACTGTTTTCTGGTAAAAAGAGGACGATCTCCATGGGCATAGATCTCCATATACGCTTCATTGCTTGTAACCAGTGCGTCCTCACGGATCATCTTGCCAGACTGCTTGCATTCGGGGCCTGAAAGATAATCAAGCCCCATCAACTGCATTTTGAATCTCAGGCCAAGCATTGCATAAAGATTGGAGAGCTGTTTGTTTGTATCCATCGTATACCAGAGGTAATCGGCATGCAGTGCGATGTCTTCGTCACTGCGGAACACCGGATTTCCCTCGCATGCCTCGAGTTCATGCATAAAGTTGCGTTTTTTTGCCATGTCTGCAACTTCATTGTTCAGGATACTTCTGAAATCAAACGCTTCCTGTTCTTCATTGCCGAAGGGAACAACGCCGGACGATTTGCCAAGGATGGAACGGGCATTTATCGTGCGGACCTTTACAAAGATGGACAAATTGTTGATGCCCCACTCTTTTTTCTTCTCTGCTATCTTTTGCCCCAGATCGATATTCTCCAGATCATCGCCCACGCAGATGATGATCTGACTGACCGATTTGGAAGATTTCAGCAAAATATCCTTCAGAGAATCATAAAACTGAAGACTGTTGTAATCCATCCTGATCGGATCCGTGTCAGCGGCCGGATCAGGCAGCGGCAGATAGTCTTCTTTCCTGATCCGGCCTTTCTCAATATCCTTCAGGAAGTCCGTTTCATATCGGAGATCTGCGTGATTCAGGCCATTGTCATTCAAAGTGTCCCGATCATAAATAAAATAATGAACACGTTTGGATCCTGGTATTTCCTGATCCTTTGCCGTGATAAACTGATTTACCGTTCGATGAAGCGAATAGATATTCTGGTTCGTTTCTCCGAATCCCAGGAAAATCACATTCAAATCCACATCAGCATCAATACATCCATTCGTCAGCCAGCTCTGCGGTATTGATTCTGTCATGGGATGATGCTGAACAAAAGAAAACGCAGACTGAAGATATGGATTGGCATATTGGAGGACACCACTGGACTCCTTCTGCAGCTGCAGATAAACCTGTTCATATCTTTGATCACCGAAGACGATCACATGAAGACGGTTCAGCCTGTCGACAATCCTTTTTTCGATTTCAAGCATCTGTGCCGAATACGGACTCTTGTCTCTGCAGTTCAGATACGCATTTGTGTCGGATGCCAGCAGACCGGAAATCACTTTTGAAAGAGACCGGCACAGTTCCAGGTTCCTTGCCTCATGACCTGTATTGACAACAATCGTAGTGGATAAACCGGTATCACACATGGTCTGCTGTACAAGACGAAGCAGTTCGGGTTTGACATCGAAAGCAGGATATAAGCCGGCAGCTGATACAGGGACTGGCTGATCCGCAGAATCCGGAATGTCATGAATGATCAATGTATTCCGGGAAAGCGGGCATGTTGCCTGAATTCGTCTGTTTGCAGCATTGTCACCGATGATCATTGTCCTGACGGACTTTTTTCTCCAGGCTCGGTAGCTGGCATTCACACGGCTTCTGACAAACAGTGGCTTCATTAACCTGAACAGGGCGGTTCCAGAGACAGACACTGCGATCCATCTTGCAAGTTCAAGCAAAATCAGAATATCGATCCGATGCAGCTCCACCATTTTTTGTGTATTTGCATTAAATGACATGGCGAAAAGAGCAATCGTTCGATAAACAGATTCCAGAACGACATAAAAGAACTTCGTTTTTGACCAGGTAAAGCCATGGACATCATGACAAACAAGCTCTGCATAATAGAGAACAAATCCAATGAAGCCAAGTATGAAAGCAAGTACGATGAGGCAGAGTATAAACTTCCAGCTCTTAATCACGCGCTTTATCGTTTTCATCGTATCTTTCCCTTCGAAGCATATTCTTCAAAATCAGCCTGATCCATACACGAAACACAATGCATCCGAATCACAGCGGATGCCATGCTGTTCAGATAAATGATCGATTCACGGATCGCAGCCGACATCCCTTTTTGCACTTTCCATTCGGGACGAATGCAAGAAACACGAGAACCGTCCACCATTCGCTGTCGGTACCGCAATCCATCCGCAGGGTATCCGCGGTGCGGAGTGATCCGTGATCCGTCACCTGGGGATCCATCGTGACTGTTCAGTTTTTACCGGCATGTCCTGCATGCTTTTCCCTGTACTGTCCGGGGGTCAGTCCGGTCTGCTGCTTGAAGAAGCGGATGAAGGAGGATACATTCACCATTCCCACCTGTCTGCCAATCTCCTGGATCGCCGTATCCGTCTGTGACAGCAGTCTGCAGGCTTCCGTCCTGCGCACTTCCTGCACATACTCAGACAGTCCCACCCCTGTACAGTTCTTGAAGTAATGCGACAGGTTGGAGGGGGTCAGCCCGAAATGATCCGCAGCCATCTGAAGGGAAAAATCACTCTGGAAGCAGTTGTCCCGCACATACTGCTTCAGATTTTCACTCCGCTTATCCGTTTTCTCCTCACCGCTGTCCGAAACAGCACTGCAGGCCCCGGCAATCAGGGTTTTCAGCTTCCCGGTCAGCTCCTCAACACTGTCAAAACTGACCATGCTTTCAAGGTGCGTCATGAGATCGCGGGAAATCTCCGGGTTTACCCTGTCACGCATGGACAGGAGCGTACGCACCGTAACATTCACCGTGTCATAGCAGACCATCCGTGCCAGTTCAAACGAAACCGGTTCCTTCTGCAGTGTCTCCGCAATCCGGTCCAGGCATTCGTTCACCTTCGCGGTATTCATCTGCAGAAGATTCCACTGAAGCGCTTCCAGCTCCTGCAGCGGATAATCCTTCAGGGAGGCGGAAGGCTCGAGGTCAGCTGAATAGAATGTGACGGCACCTCTGCCCCGGATAAACCGCATCCGGCATGCACTGACCGCCTGCCGGTAGCCCTCTGCAAGATCTGTCTCCGAAAGATCCAGACTGACACCAATCGATACCGGCTGTCCGCTCTCCTCTTCCAGCCGGTTGCGGAACACGAGGATTTCTTCCTCAAGACCGCCCGCACTGCCCGTGTACTGCAGAAGGGCGGCCAGGAGATC
>ONVN01000191.1 GCA_900321295.1 uncultured Eubacteriales bacterium | reverse complement strand
TCTTTTTCCACGTTGGACCACCGAAAGAAGCATGAAAAAACGCCTGATTCCATCGGGCTTGAAACAGCAGAAAACATTGATACAAGCTTGACAATCAGCTTGTCCGGCATTATACTCAAAACGCTTGAAAAGTGCTTGCGCGCTTTCCAGGCTGATACCTCAGGTGTCAGAAATACATTCTAAAATCTCTGCAGTGAACTGCAGGAAGATTTAAAGACCATCAGGAGGAATGCAACATGGCTTATCTGGAAATCGTAAGCGTATTCGGCCGCGAAATTCTTGACTCTCGTGGCAATCCTACTGTCGAAGCAGAAGTGATGCTTGATGACGGCACCATCGGTCGTGGTATGGCTCCCAGCGGTGCTTCGACAGGTGCTTTCGAAGCGCTCGAACTTCGTGACAATGACAAGGCCCGTTATGGTGGCAAAGGCGTTCTGAAGGCCGTTGAGAACATCAACACCACCATCGCTGATGCGTTGGTTGGCATGGATGCTTCTGATATCTATGCTATTGACGCTGCTATGATCCGCGCTGACGGAACCAAGGATAAGAGCAAGCTTGGCGCTAATGCCATTCTCGCTGTTTCTATCGCTTGCTGCCGTGCTGCAGCCGCTTCTCTGGACATCCCGCTCTATCGCTTCCTTGGCGGTATGAATGGCAACAGACTGCCCGTTCCTATGATGAACATTCTCAACGGTGGCGCTCATGCTGCAAATACTGTTGACGTTCAGGAATTCATGATCATGCCTGTTGGTGCGAAGTCCTTCCATCAGGCGCTGCGTATGTGCGCTGAAGTTTTCCATGCACTGGCTGCTCTTCTCAAGAGCCGTGGCCTTGCAACTTCCGTTGGTGATGAGGGCGGTTTTGCTCCTGACCTGGCTTCTGATGAAGATGCCATCAAGGTTATTCTTGAAGCGGTCGAAAAGGCCGGTTATAAGCCCTATGATGATTTCATGCTCGCTATGGATGCTGCCTCTTCCGAATGGAAGGGATCCAAGAAGGGTGAGTATGTCCTGCCCAAGGCTGGCACCAAGTTCACTTCTTCTGAGCTGATTGCTCACTGGAAGAACCTGGTCGAAAAGTATCCGATCATTTCTATCGAAGATGGTCTGGACGAGGAAGACTGGGAAGGCTGGCAGGAAATGACCCGTGAACTGGGCGGCAAAGTTCAGCTCGTTGGCGACGACCTGTTTGTTACCAATGTGGAACGTCTTTCCAAGGGCATTGAGCTCGGTGCTGGCAACTCCATCCTGATCAAGCTCAACCAGATCGGTTCCGTTTCCGAGACGCTCGACGCTGTCCGTCTTGCTCATAAGAACGGCTACACCGCTATCACTTCCCATCGTTCCGGCGAGACCGAAGATACCACCATCGCTGACCTTGCAGTTGCACTGAACACCTGCCAGATCAAGACCGGTGCACCTTCCCGCAGCGAGCGTGTTGCCAAGTACAATCAGCTTCTCCGCATTGAGGATGAACTTGGTGAAAGCGCTGTATATCCGGGAATGAAGGCTTTCAACGTAAAGCGCTGAGAAAATGCTTTCTGAAGAAGGAGTCGTTATGACTCCTTCTTTTTTGGCTCTTCACGGAAAGTTAGGGAAAGCCCCTCCTCCAATCTGCCAAAAGTAGAAGGACGGCGGAAAGCACTACTTGTTCGCCGAGCCTTTCACTGCACAGCCGTGACACATGCTGCGGACAATCCAGGAACCATTCCCGAAGAAAACGTGAAGAACCTCTTTTTTGTGTGCGCGGAAAGTGCATGTCCAACGGGTGAAAGTCCACAGACATCCCTGTTCATTGGGAAGGTCTCATCCAGAATCAAGGGTGGCCCTGGAAAGAGAGCTTGAGGAAGATGGAGGAAAACCCTGACCGAAGGCAGATAAGGCGCAAGAGTTGGGAGAGGCAGCAAGACAAGCTTAAGATCCAATTACCGAATCGTAGAGACTCAAGTATAAAACTGATCATATTCCGGAAATTACGACAGGAGATTGGCAGATCCGTACAGTGGCGGTATTGGTAAAAGGGGAAAGAATGGGTGAGTACCATTGGACGCCGGTCAGGCGACATGGAGAGGTGACTCATCACGGAGTCGATAAACGAATCGACAGGAACTCAGTTGGCGTCATCGTTCCCATAAGCAACCGGAAAAGGCACGCTACGGTTGGAGCAAAAGCTCTTCGAAGCAGAATGATCAGCAGGTACAGGACATCCCGGATGCAATTAAATTGGCTCCCTGCGACAAAGCATGGAGACGTATTCGAAGGGAATACAGCTGTGGGATTAGGTACCGATGTGTGGGGCAACGGAAAGACACTCCAGGCGACAGTGCCGTCATCAGACCAAACCACCGTGTAGGTGATCCGTATGCACGAGCGGTGTGGGAGGGGATCCCTTACTCATAATGATCTGGGACACCTGCCCGATTGTATGAAAGCAAAATTGATTATTGACAAATATATCTATTATCTTATAATATCATTATCTCATCTCCGCATCATTTTTTCTTTCTGTTCTTGATCTGATTTGAAAGGATTGAATGTATGCGAAGAATATGTTTTCCATTTTTTATTCTTTTATTGTGTGCACTTTTTTCCAATGCCATTGCAGCGGCTCCCATCCAGTTTTCAGACATTTCCATGACGCTTCCGAATGCCACCGCGCTCCGCTATTCCATTGAGAAGAAGAAACTGTATATGCAAACTGACTGGACCCCAAGCCAGGAATCTGCCACACTGCATGCGACTACTGACGTTGCTTCTTACTCTATGCATCCCACAGGAAAGCCCGGAGAGTATGTGTCGGATGAAGACTTTTCGGAAAGTATTTACAATATTGCCTTTACTTTTTCCAGCCCGGATGAAACATTTGATGAAACAATCAATGTTGATTCGGATGGTTTGTTTCTGTATACCGAGGTCAAGGATGCTGCGCGTACCTTCCGGCGTAAACTGAGCACGGGAAAAGATGTATACACCTATACGGTCAAGGATCCTGGTTCAGCTGTTCCCGTCCTTCCTCTCTATTCTGTCAGATATAATCAGCAGGGTGAAGTCTTGTCTTACCAGCGCAAATCCGGGGAGAATCTGGAAATCTTTTACATGCAGGATGATTCCGTCTCTCATGTCGATGCGCTTATTCCGTACGAAGACAATGATCAAGAATATAAACGCATTACCTGGAGTTTCCAGGACAACTGCTGGTATACCGATGATTGGTCCGAGATTGTTGAATATCCCCCTTATGTTCCTGATGAAAGTGGTCCGGATGATCCGGAGCCGGATCCTCCTTCTGATCCGAATGGAAATGGGGAAGAACCAGGCAATGGTACAGGCGGCAGTTCCTTGTCCGGGGATAGCGGCCTTGTGCCTTCGATCTGTCCCTATGTGGTAACCGCGCCAGCCTTAACGATTCGTGAGCTAAAGATTCAGTGCAATCCTGCCGATCTTCGTCACCTTCCGGTTGAAAACATACAGATTACGGACGGTGTTCTTGTTCTGCCTGACCAGGGATATGATGCGGTTTCAATCT
>ONVN01000063.1 GCA_900321295.1 uncultured Eubacteriales bacterium | reverse complement strand
GCTTATCGATATATACCAGCAGCTCTTCGGTGGGGCTTCCTTTATGTCCTGCAGGAGGAAGTGAACGCCCAAGATCTGCATTGAGGGAGCCACCGAAACAGACGGCCATGGAAATGGCCTGTACATCTTTCAGCCTTCCTCCTGCATATGGAATAAATCATCACTTTCAGATGGTTGTGTTTTGTGGTACATTGATTATGCATGAAACATGGCGGTTCGGAATTAGACAGAAACGACATAACTTTCTACCTGTTCTCTGCCAGTTGGGTGAATGCACCGATGGTCCGGGAATGCTTCATGAACCTGGCGTGTCGGTATGTCTGGGAAAAAGAAATCGTTCCGGGAGACGATCATGTGATGATTTGCCTGGAAGTGATCGGCGCTCATATGGATGAGGCATATCTGGCAGACAAGACTGGAGAAAAGGGAATCCTGTACAATATCCATTACCAGCTGAATCCGGAACAAATCGAAAAAACAAATCACGATTATGCAGGTGTGATCGTAAAGAAAATGGATATGGGAGAATACTGACAGATGGAGATCGTTTTTTTGCCGAAAGAGAAATGGAAAGGCACACCCATACCCATGATCACCCGAAGTGACAGTTATTATGACATTGAGCTGGGCCCGCTAAACAGTGAAGGATGCACTGTCTCCATTATCAGGAAATCGGCAGATAAGGATATTGTTCATACGCCAGAGGAATATGATTTCCCCGATTCACTTTATCAGGATCATTGGGAAAAGGCGGAAGCCTACGGTGTGGTGAGTGATGTTGGCCAAATGATGGCTTGTATAGAAGTATGCCCAGAGGAGTGGTCGAACAGACTCATGGTTACAGAATTATGGGTGTGCGATGCGCTTCGAGGTCAAGGCATCGGGAAGCTGCTAATGGATAAGGCAAAGGAAATCGCGGTCAGTCAGAAACGCCGTGCCATCATTTTGGAAACTCAGTCCTGCAACACGAATGCCATTGGTTTTTATCTTCACGAAGGTTTTGAACTGATTGGCTTTGATACCTGCTGCTATACGAATGATGACATCGGAAAGAAGGAAGTCCGGCTCAACTTTGGATACTTTTTCCATAAAGAACCGCGCAGGTGGTAAGAGGAATATTGAATATGAAAGTTATCATCATCAACGGCCCTATGGGTGTAGGAAAAACGGTAACAGGAAAGCGGATTGCTGAGAAAAATCCCGGAACTGCTTTTATTGACGGCGACTGGTGCATGGACATCCATCCTTTTGTCGGAAACCATGAAACAAAAACCATGGCGGTCGATAACATTCTGCACATGATCAGCAACTATCAGAAATGCAGCGAATGCAAAATGGCCGTGCTGGTCTGGCTGATGGATGATCAGTGGGTACTCCAGAGTATCATGGATGGACTCTCTGCCCTGCATGCAGAAGTAAAAAACGTCACGCTGACATGTGACAGAGAAACGCTGATCAGGCGTTGGAAGAATGATCAGAATTGCGAATGGAGAACGGATCACTGGCTTGAAATCAGTCTTGCTTCGTTGCCGCTCTTCTCATCGATGAAGGATGTCATCGATACCCGCGAATTGTCTGTTGATCAAATTGCTGACATGATTATGGGCAAGTCGTTTATGGAAGCCTGAATGAAACCGGAACGAATGAAAAGAGAAAGCCCGCATGAAGCAGATCGCTCAACCGACAATCACCAGTTGCAGCGTAACCTGGGATGATTGTGGATTGGGATGTTCAGACGATATCCGAAGAGTTGTGACACGAATTCTACAGACAGAAATCCAGGTCAGATTCTTTAACGGACAGGGTGATTTGATCGGCGGCAGAATCTGGCCAGTGTCTAACCAGCAAAAGACAGAGCTTTTTGACTGCAATGGGTCAACGATGATGACTCGGTTGAAGTATGCGACGGGTACTGTTGGGAAATGAAGTTATGGGCCAAAGGTAAATGCCTGCAGCGAATCAAAGGCACAGCCGAGCCTCCGCCACAGAGACAGGTTCTCAGAGATATGGTTGCCAAAATAGTCGGTGATAAGAATTGTTATGTTTTCGAAAGCATGAAGAAACAGGAGAAAGTGAATTGAACACAAATTCTGTATCTGGTAAAATCAACAGCATCATAAAATAATAAGGCGGGAAAGTGTTGTTACGAAGAAAGTATCGATTATTCTCTTGTTCGTTGCGATCGCTGTATGCATGCTGGCATTGCCCTCTTTAGCTGAGACCATCGAGGACAGGGCTGCGGCAAAAAAGACAGCACTTCTTTCAGAATACTGGACGGAAGGCTCTGAGGCTGTATCGGGTTTCAATGAATACCTTCTGGCCGTGACCGACGAAACATCTCCGGATTTTGTTTCTCCAGAGGACCGCATCGCCGTTTTCGACCTGGACGGCACACTGATGTGCGAAACTTACCCCTTCTGCTTTGAGTACATGGTTTTCGCAGACTATGCTCTGAACAACGCGGACTCGCTGCCCGGGGAGGTTATCGCGGTAGCACAGGAGATCAATGACGCTGCGGGCGGCGCAAAACCGGCCGGCATGATATTGGAATCGGAAAGCCTGCCCGGGTTTTACAAAAACAATGTTTTTTCTTCCCATGACAATAAATGACGGAGGGTACATCTATGTCGCAGGAATCTGCTGTCAATCCATTATGTCCCATCTATGAATACATCATAACCAGCACAAAGGACGGTCGTCTTCCGGATGGATTTGAGATTCCATGGCTGAAAGACATGTGGGCACCAGGGGCACATGATGGCGTTCTGCTGAAGCATATGATCCCAATCGAGTTAACACCGGAACCCGAGCGTGATCTGAAGATCCTGGAAGTGCTGAAACTGATGGCTTCAGAAAACAATGCGGATCATATGGAAGAAGTATTTGCAGTTATGGAGGAACTGGATAAAAAAGATTCCATTGTTCGCCTGTATGATCCAATCGTCCGGATGATCGCAAGCCATCAGAAGGAGTTGAATCTCCATACTTTATTACAGTTCGGGGATTTTCTGATTTCCAAAGGGACATCTTTGCTGGCGGTCAAACTGGGGCTGAGTGTGATTGCACCGTTTCATGCGCCGTTTGTTGAGGACGTCGCGGTGGAATTCGGTGTATATGACGAGTTTACATATTATGCTGCCAGAATTCTGACCTATGATTACTGGCCAAATGGCAACGCAGAATTGTTCAACCTGGCCAGGAATGTCAAAGGCTGGGGACGAATCCATGCTGTGGAGTGGCTTCAGCCTGAAACACAGGAAATCCGGGACTGGCTTTTGTTTGAAGGGGCAGACAATACAGTCATACCTCAGTATTCTGCGAATATCTGCCTGCAGAAAGCGGAAGCGAAAAAACGCCTGGACGGTTCGCTGACGGCAAAGGAATATGCTGCGATCGGAAATCTGATCCGTGAATCTCTTGTACAGGGACCGTGCCGCGGTATTACGGACGGTGAGCAGCTTCTTTCGAAATATATGATGAAAGCGCAGGATTTTCCGATCGATCCGGAATTGATCCGCATGATTTTGGAGGCTGCGGATGAGTACGATCTGAACGAGAACGTCATCGAAGCCGCAAAACGGCTTGTTGATGCGTAGAGTACGTTCCTATACGCCTTTTCCCGACGCCGTACAGATGGCTGCGGGGGCGTTCTGAAAGAAAAGGACAGCAAAAACCATGAAACGCTGCTGCGGGCTGGCGATGGCCGATAAGAGAACCATCATCGAGGACGCCGGGATCACCGTCACCTCCAAGGACAGGACGGAGATCAGGGCATAAGCCTTTCAACGACAAAGCCCCAGGCTGCTGATCATCAGCAGCCTGGGGCTTTCCGTGTTTTAACCTCGCAGCCTGAACCCGGCAATTGCTTATTTCTTCTTTACCGGATAGCAGATCTCCGTCACAAACTCATCCGGGTTCTGTGTTTCGTGCGGGCTGACATGATAGATGTTGAACATCGGCTCGGCAGGCTCATACCCGTTTGCTTCCATCCACGCGATCACCGCAGTGTAGACATCGGTGATCTGGGTGTAGCTGCCCTGATAGGTACAACTCGCGACCGTGACCTCCGGCAGCGTGCGGAACTTAACGTGCTCCGTATCGGGATAGCTGCCCTTCACTGTCTTCCACGCCATCATTTCCACGTTTTCTTCTTTATACTCGCCGTCAAGATAGGTCACCGCACATAGGCAGAGATCGTCCTCCACAATTTTCATCGGACAGGTCTCTTCTGTCAGCCTGCCCCAGATCAACCCCTCATCCTCGTAGCGGGGAAGGATCATCTGAACGGTTGCGGCATAGCGTTCCGGAATGGTCTTCAGCGTAACATTATAGCTCATGTCTTCTTCCTTTCTCAGCCTTTTCCGGGCTGCGTCCAGAAGTGTCAGCTTGAGCGCCGTATCCTGAGAGAGGGCTTCCAGCTCTTTCTGTCGGGCAGAAAAGAACTGTTCCAATTGTTCCCGGTCATCATAAACGTCAAGGATCCGGACAATATCGGCAAGAGAAAACCCCATATCCTTTAAGGCTGCAATGCGGCCTGCTGTCGGAAGCTGATCCTCTCTGTAATACCTGTAGTCCGTGAAGCGGTCGATTTCAGCGGGCTTCAAAAGGCCAATCTCATCATAGTGGCGGAGCATTCTGATACTGATTCTGGACAGTTTAGAAAATTCTCCGATTTTCAGCATGGCGGTACCTCCTGTTGCTGATTGTTGAGCTCAGGCAGATGATAATGCCTACCACAATGTGAGAGTCAAGGGCTTTTCATGCTTTATCCATCGATTGACAGACGGGAACGTTGATCGATCATTCTTCGATTGTCCTGAACAGGTTCTGTTTACATTTTACACTGTATTGCAGAGTGTAAGAAGCTGCACCTGAATCCAATGCCGTCTGGATCTCGGTAATCTCCCTTGTCACATCTTCAAGGTTTCTATACCAGGCGAGGAACGTATTCTGGGCTCCCCACAGGGACAAGTCATTCCCGTCGGAGGCATACAATGCGAATTTGGGGCTGTTTTTGCGCCCCCTGAACTGCTGTGAGCGGGTTACTTTTGAAGCGTTGATGATCACGCCTTCATGAGGTGAAATGATTCGGATCGTATCTGAAGCTTTTCCATCTTCGCGAATGGCTGTTGTGTTTTCTCTTCCCAGCAAACTGTCTAATGAAATATTCAGCTTTTTTGACAGGAGCAGAAGTTTGTCAACTTCAGGATATCCGTCTCCAAGTTCCCATTTTGACACGGCCTGTCGGCTTACGCCCAGCATTTCCGCTAAACCTTCTTGTGAGAGTTGATTTTTCTTGCGAACCGTCTGCAGGTTTTCTCCAAAACTCATACGATCATCCTCCTTGCAAAGGGAGTATGCAGCATGAACTGAACAGTTTCTACCAACCTCAGTTTGCATTTCCGCAACTTGAAGTTGCTTTGTCATTTTTTGCCTGAGCAATATGTCAGATTCTGCCTTTCACGTCTCATTATACGCACTGAATATGCCGAAATCCACCATGGCAGCGGGGAATATGAAAACTTATCCCCATCTCCGGCTTGCTCTTGACAGAAAAAAGCTTACCCCGCCTGGAGGCAAGCTGATGCCGAAGAGGAAAAATGCATCAAAGCCGATGCTTTCGATCTGTTTTATGGTCGGAGAATATCCTCACAATGTTCTTCCATAGATCAGGATACCGGCCAAAGCGGAGATCCCAATCAGCCCAATCGGCGTTAAACCATTCTTCAGGACTTTTCTCGAACCGAAGTATACGGTCCCAAGGACAATTGTCAGGATCGTGGCAGTCGTATCCACCGACCATGGATGAAAGCTGCTTATGCAGTGCTGCAGAATCATGAAGACACCCGTTGCCAGAATAATCCCTGTGATGCAAGGCTTGAGTCCGCGCAAAATAGCCTGAACAAGCGGATTCTTCAGCAGTTTCGTCAGAAGGATCATCATGAGCAGTACGATCAGGAAGGAAGGCAGCACAACAGCCGTGGTGGCAGTAAGGCCTCCCCAGAAGCCCGCCTGTGAACTGCCGATATATGTTGCCAGATTCACCATGATGGGTCCCGGTGTACTCTCACTGACCGCGATCATGTAGGTCAGCATTTCATCGTCAATCCAGCCATAGGCGAGTACCACGTCCCGGATCAGGGGGATTGCGCCGTACGCTCCGCCAAAGGCAAACAGGCCGACCTTCAAAAAGCCGACCAGCAAATCGAAAAGAATCATTTTGCAGGCCCTGCCTTTCCGGTATTTCCCCTGATCGGGAAAAGAGCGAGGCTGATCACCGCGGCGATCAGCATGAAGGTGATGGAGGATACCCGCAGGGCAAAGATGTCAACCGCCAGCATACCCGCAAAAGCGCAGATCATGATGGTAAGCGGTATCGGCTTTTTCTGCATCTTTCTGATCATCCTGATCGCAGCATCAAGAATCAAAATACCCACGGAAATCCTGATTCCCATGAAAGCATGGGCTATCCACGCAATCTCCAGAAAGTTGTCCAGGAACATGGAAATCAGGAAGATGATGCAGAAAGAGGGAAGGACCATGCCGACGGTCGCCGCGACAGCTCCGATGAACCCTTTCTGTTTGTAACCAACGAAGGTCGCACAGTTGATCGCGATGGGACCAGGTGTTGATTCAGCGATCACCGTGACGTTCATCATCTCATCATGCGTAATCCATTGCTTCTTTTCAACACACGAATTCTCAATCAGGGAAATCATGGCATATCCGCCGCCAAAGGTGAAAAGGCCGATTTTGGCAAAGGTCAGAAAAAGATCCAGTACAGGCTTCATACATTAATTCCCCGTGCAGTGGTGCTCTCCGCAATGTTCATGACCACATTCACCGTCATGATGATGTCCGTGGTGATCACAATGCGCATCCGGATCATAGGCAAGTGTTCCGGCCGCGAGCGCTTTCGCTGCGTCGTCCGCCAGGCCCTGCACACCTGCATACAGTTTGATTCCGGCATCCGCGAGAGCCATCTGAGCGCCCATTCCAATACCACCGCAGATCAGCGCATCGACCTTAGCCGCTTGAAGAAAACCAGCCAGGGCGCCATGTCCGCTTCCGTTCGTGTCGACAACCTGCTCTCCGGTGATCTTTCCATCCTGTACATCGTACAGTTTAAATTGCTCCGAATGTCCAAAATGCTGGAAAACCTCTCCGTTTTCGTAAGTAACTGCGATTCTCATTGTGTCCGTTCCTTTCCCGACCATGTTTTGTGGAAGTTCGATGGGTTCAAATGCACAGCATCCACCTGTGATCAGCAGCCTTTTCCCGTGTACAAGAGCATCGGCGATCTTCCTGCGTGCACTGTCATAAATCGAGGTGACCGTGGTGCGGGCAATCTGCATTCGGGCAGCACATGCTTCCTGCGTGAGTCCTTCATCATCCAGAAGGCGCACGGTTTCAAACTCATCCACCGTCATCCGCACATTTTCGGAGGGGGCTGTGTCATCTGGTGAGAAACTGCGATAGACCGGCAGCCGCTCGATTCTTCGGCATCTTATGGGTCTTGGCATACTTTCTCCTTTCTGACATATGTCAGATAATATCATACGCATTTACTGACATATGTCAATAACCTGATAAAAAAACAGACGGGACCATGCCCGGCTTCAAAGGACGGCCCGGACGAGCCCTGTTTTCCTGATAAGCGGGCCCCCGGTTTACGCCGCGTGAATCCGTAATCCTCCTGTAGGACGACTGCTTGATTCCGGGCGTTTCGCTGTGCGCATGACGGAAAGCAGCAGGCATTCTTCGGCTGATGCATGCGGAAGGTGTTCCGTTTCTTTCAGAAAAGACGTACATTTGCTATGATGGGAGCCGGCATGTCCGCTCAGGCCTTACAAACGATTGGAAGTTTCCCGATTCAAGGAGGACGCTCAATGGTCAGTCTGAAACCTGTCACACAGCACAATCTTGATGCGGTGCTTGCACTTCAGGTGCATGAAACGCAGAAATGCTTTGTTTCTTCCACAGCCGAATCCCTGGCACAGGCGTATGTCCATGCAAAGACCGCGTATCCGTTTGCCGTATATGACGATGCGATCCTTGTCGGCTTTATCATGATGGGGTATTACGAAGAGAAGAAATACTATACCTTATGGAAACTGCTGATCGACCGGAGATATCAGGGCCTGGGGTATGGCAGGGCGGCTCTGGAACAGGGCATTGCTTATCTGAAGGAACAATTCCGGGTGAAAGAAATCTATTGCGGCGTGATTCCCGGAAATGAGGCAGCGAGCCGTCTGTATCAGTCTGCAGGCTTTGAGTACACCGGTCTGATTGAAAATGGCATGCAGGAATTACGGCTGAAATGCGGATGAACCAGCCCGCATCCCATGGTCCGAAGGAAGGCAGATTCAGATTTCTTCTTCTTTTCCGAGAACCATCGGGGCTGTCCGGGCAGGATACCTGTCCAGAAGCGGACGGAGGTCCGGAGGCTCCGTCAGGGGCGGGAAGGTGTCATCATAGTGGTCCAGAAGAACTCTTCCGGGTTTCAGCCGTTCAAGGATCCGGACCGCCGGCGGAAAATTGTCCTCCCAGCCATTGTAGGGGAGAATGAGCAGGTCCGACCCGGAAGGATAGGTGACGTCCTCCCGGAGGTTCAGGCTGCCCATGAGGCTGACGGTTTTCCCTTCCGCTTCCAGCTGATAGAACACGGTTTCTCCTCTTTCAGGGCACTGCAGATGTTCGCGCAGGAGAAAGGGGAGATTGCCCCGGGCGGGGTGTTTCAGGATCCGGGCAAGGCGGCGGAATCCCGCCCTGGGCAGGACAGCATGCCGACCGTGAAGGACCTGAATCCTGAAGCCGCAGACATCAAGCGTTTCGCCGAAACGCAGAAGCCGCATGCGGTCCGCGGAAAGACCTTTTCCGAGCAGGGTCCGGAAGGGCGTCTGCGTACAGTAAATCCGTACTTCCGGATTCCTGCGCACGATTTCGGGCAGGGACCCGATATGGTCGAGATGGCCGTGGGTGACAAAGATATCCGTAAAGCCGTCGAAGTCCCCGATCCGGACGGGCACAGAGGAACCCTTCAGGGGAACGAAGGGATCGAACAGGAGCCTGCCGGAGGACGAGACAAGTTCGATGGAGGCGGTGCCGTGCCAGATCAGTTTCATGGATTGTTCCCCTTTACGAGCAGCAGTGGAGTTCCTGCCTGGGAAGACGCCTGTCATTCGTTGGAAGCAAGGATGTCCTGAAGAGTAACATGTTCATTGCGGAAGCGGACCGTGCTCTTTTCCGATTTCAGATGAATGGCATTTTGGGGGCAGTTGTGGATGCAGGCATAGCAGACCTCACAGTGATCTGAAAACTCCACCCGGTCTGTGACCTTGATGTTGTCTGCGGGGCAGACTTTTGCACAGATGCCGCAGCGGATGCAGGCATCGTTCACAAGATAACTCCGGGCCGCATTCCCGTTCAGCAGGGCTCTGCCCATGGTCCCGTGCACAGCGGTCATGGCGAGTTTCTGGAAGACGGTGAGCCCGGACACATTGTTCTTCCTGAATGCAAGGTCTCTGCAGACCTGATCGATCTGTCCCTCAATGTTTTTCCCGACGGCTGTTTCCATCTGATGCTTTGCTTCAAAGCCGGGCAGGTAATTGTCGACCATCTTGACAGCGGCAGCATAGTCGAGCTTCCGTCCGGCTTTCCGGGCCGCATCGATGGCGTTGGGAACTGCCACCGAGGAGGACATCCCATAGGTGTAGACAAAGAAGAAATAGCCGGCCGTGATCGCGGCCCTGCTGAGAAAGGAACGCACCATGGCGGGCATTTCCCCGGCGTAGACCGGGCAGACGATGCCGACGGCGTCATCGGAAACCGTCAACCGGCCGGTCTTTATCAACTGGGGGATGGAAAGGAGCTGTCCTCCGATACGCCGGGCAACATAAAGGGAGTTGCCCGTGGCGGTGAAATAGCAGATCGTCATGCGTGTTTCTCCTTACTTCCGGATATACTGCTCATCCGAGCCCATCTCTTCTGCGACAAACCGTTCTGCCGTCATATGAAGATCATACTTTTCCCGGAGGGCTGCGAGCCGGACCATCATCGGACTGGCATGGTGCGCATCAATGGCCTTCTGGTCGCGCCAGCTGTCAATCAGCAGGACGGTTTCCGGGTCATGGAGCGGCTGGAAGTATTCGTAGCGGAGATTGCCTTCCTCCGCCCGGATGGCACCGGCGATGCCGGAGGATTCCATCTCCTCTGCAAATGCTTTTGCTGCCCCTCCCTGTCCTTTGTAAAACAGATGAACGGTGATCACTGCGCTTTTCCTCCTTTGCGGACAGCTGTCTGATACACGGTCTCCATGCCCATCCTGACGGTCAGGTCATGGAGGCTTTTGTCATGCTGGGCCTGGGATATGGCGCCGTGTTCCAGAAAGATGTCCAGTGTTTTCACCTGGCTGAGATACAGGCGCCTGTTCTTCTCCCTGGAATCCAGGGAGAGAATGGTTCGGTTCGTACTTTTCGGATTCATCGGAATTCCTCCTGGTACCGGACGGTACTCCGGATGCAGATTCCTGACGGGAGGTGATTTCCTTTTCCGGCAGGATGAAGTGATATGCCATTTTACCATATTCCGGGAAAGACGGCTCCTGTTTCCGACGGATGTCCGGAAGAAAACACAGAAAAGACGCCTTTCACGGAACGGAGGGAAAGGCGTCCTTGGAGCAGGGAGAAAACCATGGTCAGTAGCAGTTCTGCAGTCCCCGCAGATGCTCCGTGATGATGGAGGCATTCCGGATAATGGCCGGAGGATCGAAACGCGGGGAGGGACCGGACACACTGACGGCACCGAGGACCTTTCCGTCCAGCCCGAAGAAGGGCACGGCCACGCAGCGGATGCCGAATTCGTGCTCCATGTTGTCCACGGCATAACCGTTCCGGCGGATTTCCTCCAGCTCATTGCGCAGGACATCCGGATCGGTGATGGTGCACTTGGTGAAGCTCTGCATGGGACGGGAGAGGACCTCACGGATCTGTTCCTCCTCCAGATTGGCCAGCATGCATTTCCCAAGTCCTGTGCAGTACAGGGGAGCACGTTCGCCGAGGATGTTCCGGGACTGGATCTGCGTGGAAGGATAGACCGCTTCCACATACAGGACTTCGAGGTCGTCCAGAAGCCCGAGATAGCAGACTTCGCCGGACAGATTGGCGATCTCTTTCATCCGGGGCAGAAAATCCTGCCGGATGCTCATCCGGCTGCTGACGATGTATCCGAGGTGCAGCAGCTTGTATCCCAGCTGATACTTGTTGGTGGCCGCGTTTTTTGTCAGATACCCTGTCTCCTGGAAGGTGGACAGGATATTGAAGATCGTGCTTTTCTGCATGCCCAGTTTCCGGGCGATTTCCGTGACCCCGAGTTCCGGTTCTTTCTGGGAAAAGCATTCCAGGACCTGAAGAGCCCGGACCAGGGATTTGACGGTATTGTCTCCATTCATGAGGGGAGCCTCCGCTTCGTGCAGTTACAGTTGGTTCATCAGCCATCCGGCTGCGGTGTGGAGATGGTGTACCTCGGTGCGGAAGGTTTCGGTCAGACCTTCCATGGGAAGGACACGGGTATAGGGGGAGGAGAACACCTTTTCGATTTCGGTCTGGTGATATTTTGCGTTGACGGGATAATACTGCCTTTCGATCTCCGAGAAGACCGTCAGGAAGCTCTGGACCGTGTCTGCCTTTGGGTCTTCGGTATGGTCCAGCATCCAGCGGTACAGCTGCGGGTGGAAATTCAGCATGACCCCGGAGAAACCGGCAGCCCCGGCACGGACGGAATCGAGGCAGGTGGTGGTATTGGCGTTGTAGAGTCCGAAGCCGGACCCCCCGAGCACCTTCAGGCGTTCCCGGATCAGCCGGATGTCGCAGCAGGTATCCTTCATAAAGGCAAACCGGCCGCTGTCGGCGCATTCCTTCAGTTCATCGAGGGTGATGAGACGCTTGAAAGGGTAGGGGCATTCATAGAAACCAAGGGGAATGCCGGGGATTTCTTTCATGATTTCCCGGACCCGCGGCATCATGCTGTCCTGCGGGCGGCCGTGGTGAACAAGGCGGTTGGTGATGAGAATCAGCGCATCGACCCCCGTCGCAGCGACTGCCTTCAGCTCCTCCAGCTGCGCGGAAAATGCACTGGAAACATGGCCGGAGGCGATGACCGGCACATGGGCATGCTGTTTGACGAACCGTGCGATCTCAACGCGTTCTTTCTGACTGAGAAAAAAGATTTCACTGGACTGGCAATCGGCGAACAGGCCGTCGACACCCCGCTCCTCGTACCAGGCAATCAGGCGTTCCAGTGACGCATAATCCACTTCATTATCCCGGGTAAAAGGAGTCAGCATAACCGGCCAAAGGCCCGCAGCATGCTCATTCTTCATGGAAAAGCCTCCTTCAAAGATCGATCCGCATGAATGTGAATTTTTCGGCACACGATTCAGTAATAATGAACAGCTTAATCTTATAACAAGTATTTTACCTTGTCAATAACCCGGATACCGGGAAAAACGAAAAAATGATCCAAAAGGATGGATACAAAATTGTCTTATCCGGTTTCTTTTAAAACTTTTATCACAACTCACTTGACATGACGGAATCGTTTTTGTTACAATATTTACCAGAGAACATCGTTCGGTAATAGTGAACAGCACGCATAGATGGAATCCTTCAGACAAAGGGAGTGACGTCCATGGTGAAAGCGCCTGTTTCTCCGGCGAGAAGGAGAAAGTGGGTCAAGCACTTAATCGACAGCAAATGGCTTCTTCTGATGTTTTTCCTTCCGCTGGTCTATTTTATCGTCTTCAAATACGGCGCGATGACCTGGCTGATCATCGCCTTCAAGAAATTCAGCGCGGTGAAGGGAATCTGGAGAAGCCGGTGGATCGGCACGAAGTACTTTGAGCAGTTCCTGGGGGACGCCTACTTCTGGAAGCTCGTCCGCAACACGGTGGTCATGAACCTCTATCTGATTGTCTTCTCTTTTCCGGTTCCTATTTTTCTGGCTCTCCTGATCAATGAACACCGGGTGAAGTATTTCCGCAAGACGGTTCAGACCATCAGCTATATCCCTTACTTTGTATCCACGGTCGCCGTCTGCGGCCTGATCACCACGATGCTGTCCTCCGACGGCATGATCACCAACGTGATCCGGGCCCTGACAGGGTCCTCCAAGGCCTATCTGACGGACCCGAAGGCGTTCCGGGTCATCTACATTGTCTCCGAAATCTGGTCGACGGCCGGCTGGGGCTCCATCATTTACCTGGCCTCGCTGGCCGGCATTGATCCGGGACTGTACGAGGCGGCTCAGATTGACGGAGCGAGCCGCTGGAAGCAGATCCTTCATATTTCCCTGCCGGGAATTGCCTCCGTCATTTCCATTCAGCTGCTGCTGACCATCGGCCGCATGCTGGACATCGGCTACGAAAAGATTCTCCTGCTCTATTCGGGATCAACCTATGAGACAGCGGACGTGGTTTCCACGTATCTGTACCGGCGCAGCATCCTGACGGCGGATTATTCCTACGGATGCGCCATCAGTCTTTTCCAGGGCGTCATGTCCCTGCTACTGGTTTCCGCTGCCAACAAGGCCGCCAAGCAGATTGGCGAAACAAGCCTTTGGTGAGGAGGGCAGAAGATGGAAAAGACGAAAGAAAGACACGATCATCCCATGAAAGTCCGGCAGGCGAGGGGAGACCGCGCGTTCGGCCTCCTCAATACGGCCCTGCTGACCCTCTTCTGTCTCTTTGTCCTCTTTCCGCTGGTTCACATGCTCGCGGTCTCCTTTTCCGGAGGCTACCATGTACTCCGGGGCGAGGTCACCTTCTGGCCCAAGGGCATGACCCTGTATACCTACCGTTCCCTCCTGAGTGACAACTCGATTCCCCATGCCTACTGGAACACGATCCGCTACACCTTCCTGGGCACGGCCCTGGCGATCTTCATGACGTCGATCTGTGCCTATCCTCTCTCCAGACCCAAGTTCTTCGGGCGGAAGTTTTTCAGTTTCCTGGCGATCTTTACCATGCTCTTCAATGTGGGCATGGTGGCCAACTTCATGGTGGTCTACTCCCTGGGTCTGAAGAACACGATCTACGCGATCCTGTTCCCCACGGCCATCAATGTGTACAACATGGTGATCATGCGGACCTTCTTCCAGGGGATTCCCGAAGAGATCTACGAATCCGCGAATCTGGACGGAGCCAATGACCTGCGCACGTTTTTCCAGATCATTCTCCCGATTTCCAAGCCGGTCATTGCCAGCATCGTCCTGTTCTATGCGGTGGGCAAATGGAATGAATTCATGCCGGCCCTCCTGTACATGGACAACAAGAAGGACTATCCCATGCAGATGATTCTGCGGAACATCGTTCTGTCTTCCCAGGCGACGGACACCTCCACGGACTCGGCGCTGGTGGGGCAGAGCCTCAAGTATGCCGCGATTTTCATCACCATTGCCCCGATCCTCGCGGTGTATCCGTTCCTTCAGAAATTCTTTACCAAGGGCATCATGATCGGCTCCCTCAAGGGCTGAGATGGATGCGGTTTTCCTCCGGTTCTTAACCCTCCCGCCGGTTTTCTCGGGAAAAACGTTCGGGGGTGGTTGGAATAGACTGTCAGTACCATACAGAAAGGAAGTATGCATATGAAGCGTTTACTGGCGATGGTTCTTGTTCTGATGATGGCAGCAGCGCTGCTCCCTGCTTCTGCTGAGGCCCCCCTGGAGATCACCATGGCGGTATCGGAAAATACGCTCCAGCCGATTCTTCAGGATACGGTGAACATTAAGTTTATTCAGGAAAAGTTCGGTATCCATATCAACCTTCAGGCCATTCCTTCCAGCGACTATCAGACAAAGATCGCTTCGTTCTTCAATACAAATGATCTTCCGGACATCATCGTCGGCGCATCCCTCGGAACCTTCCAGGGCATTGAAGACGTTGATGAGATGCTGGTCGACCTGTATGATTATCGTGAGTGCCTCCCGACCTACTTCGGCCTGATTGAAGCCGACGACCGCATCAATGCCACGAAGACCTACGAGACCATGGAAGAGGACGGCAGCAAGTCCCTGTATCTCATGCGTGACCTTGAATACAACCGCATCGACATCGCTCCCATCGGCCAGATCCGTACGGACCTCCTCGAGGAGCAGGGAATCCCGATGCCCACCAACTGGGATGAACTCTATGATGCCATGCTGAAGATCAAGGAAAAGCATCCGGATGTCTACTTCTTCGGCAGCCGTGCCGGCACAACCCGTCTGATCGGCGCTCTGGCCTATCCGATGGGATCCGGCGGATTCGGCACCTTCGACGGTGACCGCGGCATGTATTATGAGAAAGACCTGGACAAGTGGATTTATGGTCCTTCCCAGGCAGCTTTCAAGGATGTCATCCAGTACCTGGCCAATGCATGGAAAGACGGCCTGATCGATCCCGACTATCAGACCTCGACCCGTGATGAACTCTGGGAAAAGATTTCCACCGGCAAAGTCGTCTACTTCAAGGACAACAACTCCTTCCTGGCCCGTGTGTTCCAGCCCGCTTTTGATCAGGCCGGACAGGGATGGAAGATGGAAATCGTGCCGCCGCTTGCCAACAAGCACACTTCAACCCGTGAACTCCGTTACGAGCGCGACTGGTCCGACGGTCTTGTCATCTCCAAGAAGTGCCCCGAAATTGAAAGGGTTCTGAAGATGCTCGACTGGTGCTTCACCGAAGAGGGCGTCAAGGTCATGAACTTCGGTATCGAAGGCGAAACCTACTACATCGACGAAGAAGGCCATCCGATGGTGGTGGATTCCATCCTCGAGCAGACCAAGGACGCGGTTGACCAGTTCAACGCGATCCAGTCCATCCTGGGCGTGGGCTGCTGGTGCTGGACTCCCTACATCGATGAGGGAACCTATCTGCAGACTTCCGGCAAGCTCTTCATCGACCTGGGCGAAGAAATCCGCGGCTATACCGAAGCCGGCCTGATCGACTTCAAGCCTCTGGTACCTTCCTTCACCACCGAAGAAAATGAAAAGATCGCCGAAATCGAACTCCGTCTGGACACCATTTTCGACAGCCAGATCGATGCCTTCATCACCGGCACCCGCAGCATGGATGAATGGGATTCCTTCGTGGCGGAACTGAACAACAACGGCGTTGCCGAGCTCGAAGAACTCTTCAACACAGCCTACAAGCGTTAATTGAACCTGTTCCCGGTCCGGAGGGGAGCGTATCCCGAGTACGCTCTCCTCTTTCTGAACACAGACGATGAAAGGAGCCGCTTCAAAGGACAGCGGAGAATCATATGCTGCAACTGAAAACCCATCAACTGGTGATTGATGTCAAGAAAACCCTGGCACATCATGCCTCGACGGTTCTGCCCCTGAAGAACGGGCATGTGCTGGTGGCGTGGTTCGGCGGCAGCCGGGAGAGCAACAATGATGTTTCCATCTGGCTGGCAGAAAAGGATGAGAAAGGATTCTCCGAGGCCAGATGTGTGGCTTCCAGCATGGAGGCGCACTGGAACCCGGTTCTGTTTGAGGCAGAGGATGGCCGCATTCTTCTGTTCTACAAGGTCGGATGGCCGATTCCCGACTGGCGGACCTGTGTGATTGAATCCACGGACCAGGGAAAGACCTGGTCGGAGCCCCGGGAAATGGTCCCCGGGGATGACAGCGGCGGACGCGGTCCGGTGCGGAACAAGCCCATCCGTCTGAAGAGCGGGCGGGTTGTGGCACCGGCCTCGGTGGAACGCGGACTCTGGCGCTGCTTTATGGATGTTTCGGATGACGACTGCAGGACCTGGAAGAGAACGAATCTGATTGAAGCGCAGGGAACCGGATACCTGGATGAGGGGCTGAAGAAATGGCAGGCCCTCATGATGGAAGCCGTCCGGGCAGGAAAGCCCTTTGACCGGTCCCAGGTTCCTCCGGAGTATGCCCACGGACGGGGCATCATCCAGCCCAGCCTCTGGGAGGATGACGAAGGCGTTCATGCTCTGCTTCGCAGCGGAGAGGGCAGGATTTACCGCACGGATTCCGTGGATAACGCCGAGACCTGGTGTGAAGCGTATCCGACGGATATCCCGAACAACAACAGCGGCATTGACCTGACACGCCTGGAAAACGGGGTCATGCTCCTGGTCTATAACCCGATCGGCCAGAACTTCGGCCTGCGTTCGCCCATCTCCGTGGCAGTGTCGAAAGATGACGGCAGAACGTGGGAAAAGATCTGCAATCTGGAAGCAGAGCCCGGTGAGTTCTCCTATCCTGCCATTGTTTCCAGGGAAAACCATATCTGGATTACGTATACCCATAAACGGGAGAACATCGCATACTGGGAATTCGACTGGCTGGAAGACTGAAACGGGCTTTCAGGGAACGGAAGGATTCCGGATGCCTGGAACAAAAGGGGCTCCGTCAGGAAAAACTGACGGAGCCTGTTTTGCTTTGTCCGGAGAAATCAGGTGCCCGGTCCTTCGTCCGGCACAGAGGAACGCAGTGGAAAAGGCGGGCAGAACGATCTGCCCGCCTTGCTGTCTCCTGTGGAATCCGGTTACAGGTATTTCCGGACCCGGTCAAACACCGTGCGGTAGAGTGCGGCATCAAAATGGATGCCGTCCGGGGTATGCTCTGCCCAAAGATTGCCTTCCGGATCCTTCAGCCCATCATTGACGTCGATGTAATGGAAACCGAATTCTTCGGCCAGGGCTTCCACCATGCGGTTTGCCCTCGCGATGTTTTCATTGGTGCGCACCTGCATGGCCGAATTGTCCTTTGCCAGGGGCTTGTTCGGATTGACAGGATAGTACGCCATCATATAGACAACGGTTTCCGGCAGCTTTTCCCGGATGATCTCGCAGGTTTTCCGGTAATTGGCGGACAGGTGGGCAAACCAGTCCTCGCCTTCGGGCATGGGACGGATATCGTTGGTGCCGATGTTGATGAACAGTTTGGAGGGCTGCACATCCAGGAGCACACCGTCGATGGCGGCGAGAAATTCATCCGTGGTATAGCCGCCGATGCCGCGGTTATAGGCGACGGGCAGGCCTTCGTTCAGACAGTATTCCGTGATGGGGAAATGCTCCATCAGGGAGGAACCGGTAAACAGGGTCTGTCCTTTCAGAACATAGGCATTCTGCTGACGGAAATTGGTCAGCTTGCGCACTTTTTCATCGTTGAAACGTTCGGACAGGGATGCCCACAGTTCGTTTTTGATTTCCTGGGCGATCCGGTCGTACTCGGTCATGGCAGGTTTCCTCCTTAAGATGGTTCATAATGGGTGATGATGTTCAGCTTGCCGTCCGCGTGTGTCCCGTTCTGCATGCATCCTGCTCCGGGAAATGCTCTGCCCGGATGAGCTTTCCGGGGCGGAGGGGCATCTGTGCTCGTTGAGTAAGTATACAGCACTTCGGAGCGGGTGTCCATGGCAACCCGGAGTGTACTGCAGCGGCGTGGACCGGACGGGAGGGAAATGGGAGGTCATGCTCGGGAACGCGGGGAATCCGTGGCCGGGCTTCACGCTGTGCCTTCAGGAAGAGCTCCGGCGCTTGTTTCAGACAGCAGCTGACAGCACAGAGCCCCCATCTCTTCCGGTGTTTCCTGCATGCCGGACAGCAGCCACCGGGTCATGATCCCCAGAAGGGCACTGGCGAGGGCAACCGAAGCATACAGTGTCCGGATATCTTCACAGGCAAAACAGATTCTCAGGTCTTCAGGATGCAGCAGCTGCCTGCCTGAAGTCAAAAGCTGGCACAGTTCAGCGCTGTTTTCACGGATTGCATGGAAGCAGTCCGTGATCTCCTGAATTCTTTCCTCCTGCGTACCGGCTTCACGCCACTTGCGGATGCGTTCCATCACAAGGTCGCGGATGGTGAAGGTGACATCCTCCAGCAGGGCTTCGATGGTGGCATAGTTCCGATAGAACGCGGTACGGGAAACACCTGCGACGGTCACGATCTCTGTGATGGAAATTCTGTTCAGTTCTTTTTTCCCGAGGAGCCGGACCAGGGCTTTTTTCATGCATTCCCTTGTGATCTGATTGGCTTCTTCGTTGGACATCCTGAGAATATTCATTCTTTCCTGTTCGGTCATTGCTGCCTCCTGATGTGACGTAACAAAAACGGCGGATTTTGTAACATCCGTGCCGACTTTCGTTGACACGGCAGGCCTATCACTCTATAATACACAACGCCGTTACAATTGTAACGGCTCATAATGAGATTTGTCAAGGAGGACAGCCATGATTGAGAACAAGAATCCAAACCCGAACCGAAAACCAATCATATCGTATGCCGTAATGGCTGTGTTCGTTATTTTTCTTCTGAACGCATTTGTCTTTCCGCTGCTTCTGGCCAGGCAGGTTCAGGAGGTCGGCTACAGTGACTTCCTTGCATGGGTGGATGAAGGGAAGGTCAGCGAAGTATCCCTGGACCAGACCGAAAACCAGATAATCTTTCTCGCCTCCACCGAGGACGGACAGCAGGCAGTCTATAAGACGGCCGTTTTCCCGGATGACGGACTGCGCGCCAGACTGGAAGCCGCAGGTGTGCGGTTCAGTTCCCAGATTCCGAGGCAGAACAATCCGCTGCTCAATTTCCTGATCAGCTGGATTCTCCCGGTTGTCTTCTTCACCGCCCTGGGCCGCGTGCTGATGAACCAGATGAACAAGCACATGGGTGGATCGATGAACGCCATGACGTTCGGGAAATCCAATGCAAAAATCGTGGCTGAAAAGGAGACAGGGGTCACGTTTGCCGATGTGGCAGGCGAGGAGGAAGCCAAGGAAGCACTGAAGGAAATCGTTGATTTCCTCGAGCATCCCGAGAAATATGCCGGCATCGGTGCCAAGCTCCCCAAGGGTGCTCTTCTGGTCGGCCCTCCAGGAACGGGCAAGACGCTGCTGGCCAAAGCGGTTGCCGGAGAGGCAAAGGTGCCTTTCTTCTCCATCTCCGGATCCGAATTCGTGGAAATGTTCGTGGGTATGGGAGCGGCCAAGGTCAGGGACCTGTTCAAGCAGGCCAATGAAAAGGCTCCCTGTATCGTGTTTATTGATGAAATCGACACTATCGGCAAGAAGCGGGACGCGGGCATCGGGCTGGGCGGAAACGACGAGCGGGAACAGACGCTGAACCAGCTGCTGACGGAAATGGACGGATTTGACGGAAAGAAGGGCGTGGTGATTCTGGCCGCCACAAACCGTCCGGAATCCCTGGATCCCGCGCTGCTGAGGCCCGGCCGGTTCGACCGGCGGGTGCCTGTGGAACTGCCGGACCTGCGGGGGAGGGAAGCGATCCTGCGGGTGCACGCGAAGAACGTCAAAACCGGCGGCGGAATCGATCTCCATGAAATCGCCAGGGCCACCTCCGGCGCCTCCGGCGCGGAGCTGGCCAACATCATCAATGAGGCGGCGCTGCGGGCGGTGCGGATGGGCCGGAGCGAGGTTCAGCAGGAAGACCTGATGGAAAGCGTGGAAACGGTGATTGCCGGATATCAGCGGAAGAACGCCGTGCTCAGTGAGGAAGAAAAACGGATTGTCTCCTACCACGAAATCGGACATGCGCTGGTGGCGGCCATGCAGACGCATTCCGCCCCGGTGACGAAGATCACCATCATTCCCCGGACTTCCGGCGCGCTGGGATACACGATGCAGGTGGATGAGGACGAGCACTACCTGATGTCCAGGGAGGAGCTGCAGAATAAGATCGTTACGCTGACCGGCGGGCAGGCCGCGGAACAGCTGATCTTCCATTCCATCACGACCGGTGCTTCCAACGATATTGAGAAGGCGACCAAGATGGCCCGCGCCATGATTACCCGCTACGGCATGGGCGAGTTCGGCATGGTGGCCATGGAAACGGTGACAAACCAGTATCTGGGCGGGGACACCGCGCTGGCCTGCAGCACGGCTTACGCCGAGAAGATTGACGATCAGGTGGTGGCGCTCG